>JAEZDW010000232.1 GCA_023417955.1 Bacteroidota bacterium | reverse complement strand
TGCATACAACATCCTAATAAGTTGCATACAACATCCTAATAAGTTGCATACAGGCTCCGCAACTCTTGCGTCAATCTTCACTTGACTAAATTCCAGTCTCAATTCTCTGGCTACCTGACTAAATTCTGATCCCAATCATACTTCAATTTCGTTCCATGCCCACCTAAGTTTGCATCGTTGCGGAACAATAATTCTGCAGGAATGACGGATGCAACACCATCCCGAAATTATGTTTAATCTAAAATGTTATCAGGAATGACTAGAATTAACGGTAATAATTTGACTCTTTGGTTGAGAGACATATTCGGAAAACGGTTTCAATTTTGCAGGTGCCAATTGAAAAACTCATCTCGCACCTTAGAAATTAGGTATACGATGAACTCGGCAATTCATTAATTTCCTTACCGATATCTTTCCCTTGCCAGACGAAGCTTCTTCCTAATCAGGTTCGATGTAGTCTACGGGCAAAGGTTCCGGACGTCCGAATTCAGGAACGAACCCGTGCACTACCGGGGCTTCATCAACAATATTTTATAACAACGCTTGGCCGTATGAAAAAGATATTCATCCTCCTGACACCCGTGATGCTTATATCGCTCACGTACGTGTCGGCGCAGAGCACATGCGACGGCATTCCGGAGTTTGTCGAAGAACTACGCCGGGTGTTCTCAGGCTTTCCGGCTGCACCCGCCAGCGACGACGAAGCCGATGCTACACTTAAACACCTCGAACAATCAGACCCGGCACTACTGCGAAAGGCAACATCAACTTCGAAACGATACCTATTACTCAACGCCGATCAGCGCAATTGTGTGGCATCACAGTTCATGGCTACTCCCTCTGGCAACGACGGCGACGTGAACTTCTGGTTTCAACATATTGCAAAACAAATACCGTATCCGTTTCGGTCGCCGGAATTTCGCAAAGGATTTGGATTACATATTGATTTCAGCCAGGGCGTAGCCGACCTGGGTGTAAAAACGGAAACATATTCCGCAGCGGCGCGCGCACTGCTTTCATTCACGGCAGGACATAAGAGCCATAGCACCGGCGGAAGGTGGCGCGCAATGGCTGGAGCGTCGACCTACTATTACGACACCGACTTTCACTTCTTCTTCAACCCGCGCGTGGAGTACCGAATAACAGACTTTGCTTTGGGCGACCTCGCCACAATAGGTAACCTCAAGGCAATTGTCGACCTGAACATAGGTAACAGCGTGATCGCAGGTGCCGGCGTGGGTGCCGAGTTTCACTTTGCCGGCATACAGATATTATACCAGCGTCAAAGTGAAGTACACAACTCGCACTTTCTGGTCGGACTATTTATCCGCGCATTTCAATAAACATACCGATATGGCTACAGCACTAATTACCAGTGGCGGCGGCGCAAAAGGAGCGTTCACCGTCGGCGCGCTGCTGGCAATGCAATCGAGAGGACTTCACCGCTTCGACGTGATCAGCGGCACAAGTACGGGGTCATTTATTGCAGCCCTTGTCGCGGCCGGTGATATTGCAACACTACGAAGCCAGTATCTGAACGTGACGCCAAACAGTATTCTAACCATGCAGAATCTGATTGCGAACCTCACCAGTGGCAGACCCTTCATCTTCGACACAGCTCCTCTGCTCGAGCTGATTCGGCAACATATTACCCAATCGGTGTTTGATGCGATCATGTTGCCGACTGCGCCGCTGTTATGTATTACAGCTGTGAGCCTGCAGTCAGGAATGGCGACGGTATTCAGTAATCGCAACCTGACGCCACCAACAGACGGTGCATACAACGTACGCCCATTTGCCAGCCACAATGAGTTGGTTAAGGCCCTGCTTGCCAGTGGTAGCCAGGCATGTTTCACACCACCCGTTGAGATTGGCAACGAACAATTTGTCGACGGCGGTCACCGCGACGTAATCCCTACACGCATTGTGATCGATCAGCTGATCGATACTGTTTTCGTCGTCAGCAACAATCCCGAGAAACAGTTCACAACACAAGTACAATACACTGACATGCTGAAAGTACTGCTTCGCGCGATCGCTATCTTCGTCCAGGACGTTCGCGAGAACGACATGCGCATATTACGCGACTATTTGAACACACCTGGCAAGACGCTTGTTACCATCTGTCCGACTCAGGATCTCGACGAAGAAAATCCAACAGGTTTGCGATTCAATCCCGGTGCAATGTTCGCGTGGATGATGGAGGGTTCGCGTATCGCACACAAAGTTCTCGACGACCACGGATTCCCGTGGCCGGCGAATCCGCCGGTGTAGAAGGGAATTAACACATTGTTACATGTCGTTGTCATTTTTTCCTGCAGATAAAATTGTTTTCTTTGTCCGATAAACTTTGTTCAAATGTTGTCACGACTCCTGACCGTTGGCCTATTGGCCTTTGTACATGCTGCATTTTCTCAAATCCAGCTCACCGACTACAATTTCCAAAAGTCGGACTTTCTATCAGCCCCTTCACAATTCATCGAGTACAATGATCACCTATACTTTGTAGCGAACCATGACAAAGTTGGTGGCGAACTCTGGCGATCGGACGGAACTGCGAATGGTACCACGATGGTAAAGGATATCAACCTTGGTCCGAGGAATTCCATCATTTCAAATTTTTTGATTTTTAAAGGGAAGCTCTACTTTATTGCCGACGACGGAACTAACGGCTATCAACTATGGCAATCCGACGGCACCGAAGCCGGAACAAAACCTGTTTCCCAGAGTCTGCACACTCCCGTATCAACGATCGTTGCCAACTCGACGGATATCTTCTTTCTTCAGACCGTATCAGGTCGCGTTGAAGTGTGGAAAAGCACAGGCGTGCCTGGGGAAATATCCAAAGTCAGGGGCGACCTTCCGACGTTGAACAGACCGGCGAACCTGACATCAGCACTTGGATTAACCTTCTTCACAACTCAGGGGCCGGGAACAGACGAATCGAGGCTATGGCGCAGCGACGGGACCCCGGATGGCACCTACGCTGTTACGGATTTCATTGCAGGAAACGGAGCCAGCTTAGGGAATGGCAACATGCATCCAACACAGTTTGTCGAATACAATGACGCACTGTACTTCATCGCCCGCAGCGAGAATTTGTTTGGATCGAACTCAGTTGGTCTTTTGAAGACTGATGGCACCGTAGAAGGTACGACACCGGTTACGGGAATTATGTCAGATAATGTTCAATTTGCCACTGCGTTCACCTGGAATAACAAGATGTACTTCACATTTTATCAGATGTACAGTGATATCTTCACCATATGGTCAAGTGAAGGAACCTCTGAATCTACGAATCTCGAATTTGAATATCACGGGGAAGGATTCTTTAATGCTTCACCCGTTTCCATTTACAATAACAAATTCTATTTCTCAATCGGAAATCCGTCGGGTGGTTCGTCGTTGGTGCAGTTTGACCCGGTAAGTCATAGCGTCAACCCAATCGTTGAATTGACAGGTCCGTTGACGAGGCCAATTGCGTTCACCTCCTTAGTTGTTCATTTGATATCTACAGCATCAAATGGCTTGTACGTCGGAGCACGGGATAACCAGCAAAGGGCACGACTGTTGTTTTCCGATGGCACGACGGAGGGGACTCATTTTATTCCTGGCTTCCATGTTCTTAATCTCATTGAATTCAAAGGAAAATTGTATTTCGGCGGAGGAACCGGAGAAGACAATGAGTTGTGCGTATCAGATGGTACACTGGTTGGAACGCAGAAATTGAAGGACTTGGCTCCTTCCACGATAGGACTCACGGTAAACGATGCTATGGTTGCGATCAACGACGTTGCGGTCTTCCAGTGCTATGATTCGCTCCATGGTTCAGAACTTTGGCGTACAGACGGGACCGAGGGCGGGACTTATCTGCTTCGGGATATCTTACCGGGAAAGTCGGGCTCCTTGCCAACGAGGATACTGCCATTCGGCAACAGGCTTGTTTTTTACGCCACTGTTGAAAATGGAACAAGACACCTGTGGGAGACGGATGGTTCAACAGAAGGCACGAAACTTATTCCTGTGATTCCGGCTGACGCTTCGATAATTGATATTATTAAACTCGATGATAAACTTATCCTGATTGCACGCTTAAAAAATGGGACTACGTCGCTCTTCGCGTATGATCAATCCGGTAATGGGCAGGAAATCGGAAATCTAGGCCTCACCGAATACAATAACCCTTATATTTTTATACGACTCGCCGCCGGTGACGGAGTATTGTATGTGAGCGCTTTGGGCAACTTGAGTGAGGGACTGTGGATTAGCGACGGAACCAGTGAAGGCACCAGAAAGCTTGGGGATTTTGACAACATACAACGCCTCGGCGTCATCAACGGCCGTGCATTTATCGCAGACAAAAATTGGGGTGATCCCCTAACATACCTTAAGACATTTGATCCGACAACGGGACAAACCGAATCGATCAAAACACTGGCACCTGATGAAATCTTGGGGAACACAATCATTCAGTACAAAGGCCTTATCGTTTTTGATCAATACAACGCCAATGGAGATAAACAACTCTTCATGACAGATGCAACACCCGATAACGTGATTGCACTGGGCAACATGGTCACTGGTATGGAAACAATACAAGGACCGATCAGCTGGGCAATTCATAAAGACATACTCTACTTCACAGCATCAACACCGGAGCACGGATCCGAACTATGGACGACTGATGGCACCATCGCCGGAACGCAATTGGTTGCCGACATCGTTGCCGGTCCCGCTTCATCGAAACCATCGAATCTCATATCGTGTGGTGACAGACTTTACTTCACGGCATACACCCCCGAAAAAGGTTATGAAGTCTGGAGTACTGACGGCACCAGCGAGGGAACCAGCCTGGAACTGGATGTGAACCGCGGTGCGATGTATTCCAACCCATTCGGCTATGCGCTGGTCAACGACAATCTTGTTTTCTTTGCGAACACACCAAATTCCGGTGTTCAGCTCTTTAATGGAACGATGGTAACATCAACAGCACCAGAATATTCGAAGCGTGCACTTTCCGTCTTTCCCAATCCATCCGGCGACCTGGTCAAAATTGATGTCGGCAATGCAAGAGGCATGGCACTAACAGTATACAACGCCGCGGGCGTTCCGGTTATTGAAAAGCCTCTTCTGACAGAATCGCCAGTCATCGACATGCAGGCATTTCCTGCCGGCTTATACTATTTCAGGTTCACGAGAAACACCTGGCAACAAACCGTGAAAGTGTTGAAGCGATAGAAGCTAAGACAAAGTTGATTCCAAAGGGTTCCCACATTAATGACGAATCGCTTCGTTCACATGATCGCGTTCACTCGCATTCTACCTTCATTACGCCGGGATACTTTGCAGCCCCCTAAAATCCTATAGACACATAACCCCGCCCTTACCTGCCTGGGAATTCATATTTTTATTTCTCATGACAATCCGCTGAATTTACGTGAAGATAGCGTCGATGTATAGTCGATATAAAGTCGAGCCGAAGTCGACTTATGCACAGTGATAAAAATGGGTATATCCAGGGTTGATCCACCCATGAGGGGCACTTCCTGGAACATCCCTGGATCATCCCTGGTTATACCCTGGAACCACCATAACTAATACCCGACTTTACATCGGCTTTACGGCGACCAACGACTGGGATTAAAGGATGGACAGGATGAGGTTGCGCGACTTCGTTTAAGTGAATACATTCAATCACAGTTCCACTCCTTCCACTGAAATCCTTCGCAGGAGCCTGTCCAACGTTTATAACGATTTTTATGCATCATATGCGCGATAAAGTTGCAGGAGCGGTCAAATTGCCCAGGAAAATATTCCGATAATCTTTATGGAATTACTCCGCTTCCTGAATCCAGCAGATAACTAAACCTGCTGCTATGACTCGAAGCTTTAGTCTCCTCCTCTTCGCTTTTGTGATCCTTTCGTCAAAAGCGCCAGTATTCTCGCAAAATATCAGGTGGGCTACCGGTCCGAAGACGGGTTTCGTTTTCCAGATAACAAATGACGAAGCTCAACGCCTTCTCACCAAAACGCGGCATGACTCCATTGTTAACTCAATGCTGCACACACAAATCGATACGTTCAACATAGAGCGCGGCTGGACTAACAGACCCGCGAAAGGTCACTTCATACTAGTCACTATCAACGAAAACAAACTGCATTGCCGCTATACGAGTGTATTTCCCTACGAGGTACTATTATTGAAGGCTTATGACGCACTGGCGTTGCAGGTACTGGATCGCGATGGAAATGTGAGATCTGATGCCCGGGTAAAATTCCGAACACGACGCATACCTTTTGACACCGGCACAAGTACATACCGGATCGAAAACAACTGGTTTAACGGCAACAGCAAAATCGTAACGGTAGAGCTGGACGGCTTTCGGTCAGTATTCAACATTGAAAAGCACGAGGTTCCGTCATGGGCAGATGACTACTATTACAATGATGATTCCGGTCCGGATTTTTATTCGTACATGATCACGGATAAGAACAGATACAAACCTTCGGAACGCGTGAGGTTCAAGTCGTACGCGCTATCGGGATCGAGGAATCCCATCCGCAGAGATCTTGAAGTGTGGTTGATGAAGCAGGGGCCATCGGTAAAAGTCGGCTCGGTAACTCCACATCGGCCAGGCAGTTTCGCCGGCGAAATTCAATTACACGATTCACTGGGACTGATCCTGGATAAATACTATTCGCTGCAGCTGCGGGACAAAAACGGACGCATTGTTTCGACGAGTACGTTCAAATACGAAGACTACGAACTTCATGGCAACAAATTGAAAGTCGAGCTGGAAACACCCAACCAATACGCACCTGCACCCAATCGCGTTACAATACTTGCTACAGACGAAAACGGGCTTACACTAAAAGATGCGCGCGCGACGATCACCGTCATTACGGAAAACATTCGGGAGGTGTTCGATCCACTGATTATACTTCCGGACACATTGATGAATCAGACAATGGAACTGAATCCGGAAAAAGAAACTGTGGTAGAGATACCCTCCTCGTTATTTGGAAAGTCTAACACAGGCTACCGCGTACACGTAGCGGTGCTCAACAGCGAGAACCGGCGTATGGAAGCTCGTGTTCACGCGTCGCATTACTTTTCACAATACGAGTTGAAGGCATTGTATTCGAACGACAGCATTGTATTCCAGGTATTCGATCGCGGTTTACCGATGCAACATGTTACCGCCAGGGTATATCGCGACGACGCAACCGAAGCCGTTGAGGTGACTTTACCTCATAAAGAAAAGATAAACCAGGCACTAACGCGGATAAGATTCGAAAGCGATCTTGTTTCGCGTACGTTCCGCATGACGGAATTGCTACCCAAAATCGAAATCAACGGCGGAATTGAAAAGGATAGCTTTAATGTTGTCGTCAATAATCCGCAAAAGGTTCCTGTGTCGTGGTATGTGTATCAGGGCAACGAACTCCTCGAAAAAGGATCTGGCGATGAAATCGAATTCAAATCAAAAATTGAAAATCGGGAACTGTCATATTACGTAGAGCTGCTGTATTCCTTTGGTGGCACCGATCACGTGATCACAAATGAGTACACTTTCCGCGAGAAATCACTCGACATCGCAGTAAATCTTCCTGAACGCGTATTTCCGGGCCAGAAACTTGATGTTGATATTGAAGTTACCGATGAAGCCGGAGACCCGGTCGCAAACGTGGACCTCACCGCATTTGCCACAACAGCAAAGCTTGATCATTACGTACCCGATCTTCCTTATTATGGCAGTACCTCCAGGGAACGATCTGCAACGGCGACTTATAGCAAACGCGACTTAAACTCGCGTAGTGCTGTACTAAGCCTCGACTATGAACGCTGGGCTCCACGTGCACGGCTTGATACAATGAAGTACTATCAGCTTATCTACCCGGGGAGAAAGTTTTTTTCCTATAAGGAGCCCATTTCAGACAGCACGCAGTTCGCACCTTACGTCATGCAGAAGGGCGAAGCGAAGCAGGTCTATGTCATCGAAATCAACCAGGAGCCAGTTTACTTTTCCTGGACAGGTCAACCCAAAGGCTACTCATTCTACGTAGCACCTGATAAACCGGTACGCATAACGTTGCGTCTATACGACCGTGTAGTGATCTTTGATTCCCTCACGTTTGAGCGGGGCAAGAAAACTATCGTCAGTTTTGATATTGACAAAATTGGCAGTGGCCTGAATAAGTCGGCGCTTCCTCCACAAATGGTGAAGGCGGGGCTATTCCGAAAGTATCCCAAATGGGTGTTTACAACCACTGAGACAAGTCGGTATTCGCGGTACCTCGCCGCATTTACTGCAGCCCATGCTCCCGCGTACCTTACTAATGGGACCCATTTCGTCCCGCTGGCTTCATGGGGGCAAGCCTGGCGACGTGTGGTCGCCGGACCTGTGCAGCCGGGAACGCAAACCTACGTCGACTATGGTCGCGTGAGCACGAGGTACAAACACGTCGGCATGTTCAACTATTCTTTTGAGGATAACATCGTTTACAAAACAAATATTGAAGGTGATCTGATTCCCGATCGACTTAGAAACTCAGCGTTCCGACCCATCATAACATTAAATGACGTTGTGGTCAACAGGGAAATTCTCTTCAAGAAAGAGCCCTATATAAGGGAGCCCTGGCATCCACAGACGATCGATCTTATTGACCATGCGTGCCGAATCAAGGTAATGTTACCGCGCGAAGAAGCGCAGTCG
>JAEZDW010000197.1 GCA_023417955.1 Bacteroidota bacterium | reverse complement strand
GATGAGAAGTGGAATTACGATTACCTGTTGCCGTCATTGTCACGAAATGGTGCAAACTTCTTCCGTACGTGGATGTGTGTGTGGAACCTGCCTGTTGCGTTTCCTAATGTAAATGATACAAAACGGTACACCAATTCGGAGCAGTATTTCCACGAAGGGGGTATCCGCAGAATGGATGAGCTCGTTGAAATGTGCGACTCCCTTGGTTTGTACTTCATGCTTGCTTTTGACGCCCATGGATCCCTCATGCCCGACGGTTACTGGAAGTACAATTCCCATAACGTCGTGAACGGCGGACCAGCATCAACGCCGACGGAATTCTTTACGGTAGACGCATCAAAAGAAAAGTACAAGAACAGGCTTCGCTACATCGTCGCACGATGGGGTTACAGCCCTGCCATTGCAGCCTGGGAATTCTTCAATGAAATCGACAACGCGGTCTTTACGCCCACACCGCATGACAGCGTGCTGATTGATCACAAGATCATCGCCGAATGGCACGATGAAATGAGCACGTATCTAAAGTCGATTGACCCGTACGATCACATCGTAACCACAAGCGTTTCGCACCGCGAAATTGACGGCATGAACGATCTGCCAAACATCGACCTGAATCAGATGCACATTTACAATAAGACGCACATGATCGCGCCGACGATTCACCGTTACACACAACGACATAACAAGCCGTACGTCATCGGAGAATTTGGTTACGACTGGAACTGGGACAACGTAACACACGACCGCGGTGAAGGCTTTGACTTCGATTACAAACGCGGTCTCTGGTACGGGTTGTTCAGTCCAACGCCGATAATTCCCATGACCTGGTGGTGGGAATTCTTCGATGAACGAAACATGACGCCGTACTTTAACAGCGTCCGCGAGATAAGCGACAGAATGCTTGCAGCAGGTAACGGATCGTTTGAACGCATGAACATCGCTTCCGGAAGTCTTGAAGGTTATGCGGTGAAGTGTGGAGAGACTGCATTTGTTTATCTGTTGAATAATTCAGAAAGGGCAGCGTCAGCAGTTGTTGAGCTGGATGACGTTGCAGATGGCATGCACGCGGTGGAGTACTATGATCCCGGAAAGCGTGACTATGTTGAGAAGAAGGATATTGAATTTCAATCTGGTCGCGTGGGAACGATTACGATGGAGCCGGGAAGGGAATTGGTTTTGGTGATTTCGGCGGGAGCAGAGACTGTCACGGGATCAAAGTGAGCAGGAATGCAGACAACGCAGGGTCGCCGGGACGGGGAGGAGCGCAGAGAAAAGTTTTTCTTTGCGCCCCCTTGCGTCATAGCGTCTCTGCGGTGAAAAAAAGCTCCTTCAAAATCGCAAACCATTCAAGTAATCGCAAAATAAACTTGCAGCTCGAAGCTCAACAGCTCGCAACTATAGGAGTGAAGTAGGTAAGAGGTAGATGGAGTGGGATAGCAACCTGGCCGTTACCTGACTAATATGGGTAGGTGTTAGATCATCAACCAAATCCATATATACCTATGAACCTACAACGACAGTCCATCCTGCTGGCCGCGCTGATCTTCATATCAGTCACATGTAGCCTCGCGCAACACGTTTCCATCGGTGGAAACAAGTTCTACGTAAACGGAAACGAGATTTTCTTCAATGGAGTGAATACTGCGTGGCAACCGCAGTCAGACTACAGCCTCGACTTTCTTGGGCGCAACTTCGATTACAACTGGTGGAACAATGAGTTCCAAAGGTATGTCGACAACCATATCAACCTTGCACGGATATGGATACACGGCGCCGGAAACTACAGCCCCTCCCTGAACGGAGATGGCCTCGTTACAGGAGCAAGCAGTTCATTCTGGTCGCACATGGACCAGCTTGTTGCCATTGCTCGCGAGAAACAGGTTTACATCATTCCGACGTTCTGGTCATTCGACATGGTAAAAGACCAGGGCAGCTGGTATTATAATCAGTATCGCCAGATCATCAATGACCCTAATAAGACGCAATGGTACATTGAGTACTTCCTGATACCGTTTCTTCAGCGTTATGAGAACGAGCCCTATGTGATGGGATATGACATCTGCAACGAGCCTGAACATATGTGGCGCGATGCTAATTGCGGAAACCTGCCCCGTAACAATGTAGTTCGTTTTGTCGCGCGTTGCGCTGCCGCCATCAACCAATACAGTAACAAACCTGTAACGGTTGGTTCTATGTGGATCATATTTAACAGTGATCGTTTTATTGGCTGGGATACGAATGCCGGCAACAACTACAGCAACGCCTCATTGCAGGCACAATACAACAGTTCATATGCATACCTCGATTTCTGGTCACCGCATTGGTACCAGTGGCAATCATCCGGAGGGCCATTCGATACCAGCCTTGGCTACTGGCTTGACAATGGTGAGAAGCCTGTGCTCATTGGTGAAACTCCGGGTTATGATGTTAATTCCGGTACATCCAACAACTGCTGCAACTGGAACATTACGATGGCAAACTATTACAAGCAGTCTTATTGGAATGGTTACGCAGGCGTGTGTGCCTGGAAGAATCCGCATGAAAATGACGGGTACGGCAACTTCAACAGTATACGCAACGGCACGAATGATTTTTATGCGAACTACCCCAATCTCGTATACCCACAGGGTGGTGGCGGCGGTGGTGGTTCTGTTGCGAATGGCACGTACATCATTCGCGCGCGTCACAGCAACAAGGCACTCGATGTGGATGGCGGCCCTACTGCAACGGGTGATGGCGCAAATGTTCATCAATGGGAGTACGTCGGTGGCACGAACCAACGCTGGACAGTTACCGGTGTTGGTGATGGCTACTATCGCCTCACGGCAGTACACAGTGGTAAGGCGCTTGAAGTTGCGGACTGGTATGTAAACGACGGCGCCAATGTTGTGCAGCGAACTTATTCCGGCGGTGCAAATCAGCAATGGGCGATTGAGTCTGTTGGTGGTGGATACTATCGACTTATCAACAGGTACAGCGGCAAGGCACTGGACGTGTCGGGAGGAACGTCTGCAATACAAAACGGTGCGAACGTTCATCAATGGGGGTATCTTAGTGCGACGAATCAGCAGTGGCAGTTTTCGAACGTGTCGGCATCGGCGGTGAGTGAAGTTGAGATCGTTGAAGAGCGCAGTACGCGGGATGAGAACGCCTGGCCTAACCCGTTTAAAGATGAAGTAACCATACCGTTGGTCGTGAAGCAAAAGGGCAGGGCAGCGGTGACGATATACGACTTAACGGGGACGGTCGAGTACAGCGTTCATTACGACGACATCGAACCGGGAATGCACCATGTGAAGTGGAGTGCGACGAAAGGGCAGGGGCCTAAGATGTACGTCGTGTGCACGGAGGTAAATGGCGCGAGAGCGTGGCAGAAGATTGTGAGGAAGTAGATGATTCCTTAATACACCAACGCAGGGTCGCTGAGACGCGGAGGAGCGCAGAGAAATTGCTTTTTCTTTGCGCCCCCTTGCGTCATGGCGTCATTGCGGTGAAAAAAAACTCCTACAGAATCGTAAACGTTCCAGTTATCGCAAAATAAACTTGCAGCTCGTAACCATTGACAACCCCACTAGATCTTTACGACGTCTTTTCGCCTGGTCTTCCAATACCACTTATTAAACCAATACTCAAAATACTTTTCGCGCCAGTCGCAGTGTACGTCTAAGAATGTATCGGATGCTTTTTCGTCAGGGAAGAGATCATTGATTTTAGCAAGTTCTGCAAACATCGTTCTGATATCTTCTTCGGTATAGTAGTCGCTGCCAAAACCATAGTGAATAAAAAAGTCGATACAATGCTGCTTAGCTGCTTCAGGATTGTTTTTGAAATTCTCAACCGCCAGACAACTTAACAAGGCTGAAAGTATATTACCTGCGCTTACATCCATCAACTTACACAGCATTACAATTTCGCAGGGAATGCGAATTTTGAGTTGAATGCTTTGAGATCCACGCCACGGCTCCTCGAGATCGAGCTCCATCTTCAGTGGCTTCATTCCGGATTGGGCTTTCTTTTTTTTAGTCATAATAGTATAAGGTTTTAAGAAGACTTAAATTCTGAGAGTCCCGAACATGTATTTCCAATCAGGCGTGAATGCCTGCATGTATTCACGGAGTCTTTCACACAGATGGCATTGGCCATCTTCCCAACCGACAGAGACTAAACAGGTGAATCAAGAGTAGAGACGAATTTCAGTTTGAGGTTTCCTTCTGAGCAAGGTTCTCATAGTGATGTTATAAGCCGCACTATGTTTGCCTTTGAGTTTGCTTCACGAACGTCTTCGCTGATGGCATATCAGTATTAGTACTTCATCGGCTAAAGCCCAGGCGGGTTTTCCAATCACAGATTGTGATCGCTCGCAGACGCTACACCTTCTTGTTTGAAGGGGTAGGCTATCCGAGAGTACCAGATGATACCGCGCCTGATACACGATTCAAGGGTAAACTACACAATAGTCTGGCGCTGCAGACCATTCGAAGTCCCTTGTGTTCAAATAACTTGACGTTTGATGTTTGGCAACCTGCCCTTCCGCGCATTCCGTAGCGACTTGAATCCGCCCCTGTAACTAGCTATATAACAATGTTTTGTTGCCTGTCTGATGAGAAACAGCAGACAGCTATCATATCCGGACGACGGCGATTTTTTAGTTCGCCCCGATTTCACATATTTGTCTCTGTGTCCAGCAAATATTGTCAAGACGCTTGACGTTTTCAAGTTTTTTGAAAGAAAAATTTTATGTCGTTTGGAGAAAATCTTAGGCGAGCTCGTGAGAAGAAGGGATTCAGTCAACAACAGCTGGCTGACCGGATAAATGCTATTGCAAAAACTACGCTGAAGCGGAATACAATTTCGAGCTATGAGAGCGGAAACAGCCATCCATCATTCACATTGCTGGTGGCGATGGTTGAGGTTCTTGACGTATCTGCAGATGAACTGTTGGGCATAGCAAAGGAGCGAAACGCAAGTGCGCGCTTGGAGGAAAAGAAGGGAGCTAAAAAATATTCAAAAAAGGCAGGCAATCGTGGTGAGGTTGCGGAAGTAAGTGAAGCATATTTGCCGCGGATCGTTGACACCTCCGGACTGGCGTTAATACCCATAGTCGACATTCGCGATGCCGCCGAAGACGGGTATACCAATCCCGACGGCCTCGATGAGTCACAGATCCTGCGCTTGCCCACAACGATGTTGCAATCGGGAAACCATTTGTGTATCCGTGTAAAAGGTCCGTCGATGGCGCCAACACTTCAGGATGGCGGCTACCTTGTAATCCGACATCTTGATCAATCTGAATGGCCTGGCTTACGTTCCGGCGAAGTTTATGTAATAGCAGATGCGCAAGGCAAAACTTATCTGAGTCGGATCACGAATCATTTCTCCAGCGGGAATGATGGTTTCATAATCTGCATGAGCGATAGTCCGGACAAGTTTGCTCATCCAAATTTCAACCTCGGCATACACGACATCCGGCACATCTGGTACGCCGAGTGGTATTTTACCGCGAGGATGCCGAACGTTCACGAACAGTCCTTCACGCGTGTATCCAACCTGGAAGAGAGGGTGGATTTGTTGAATGAAGAGATTAGGAGTCTGCAGAAGCGATTGAAGTAATTCCTTCGCAAAATATTTACGATATCGCTAATTGGTGGAGGTGTTGAAATTTCTAATTTCTGATTTCTGATTTTTGATTTCGGCGGGCTGTTTTCTTTCCGCCCCTCTGCGCCATAGCGTCTCTGCGGTGAAAAAAGCTACGCTCCGTACGGAATCGTGAACATTCCAGTTAGTACAAAACAAACTTGCGGCTATTAATGAACATGTGAGAAAGACCTAACCGCAAAGACGCAGCAGACGCAATGATGCGCAAGGAGATATGACGATGCATTCATTCGACATTAAATTTCCTGAGCTTTCTCTCGGTCTTCCTGTCTACACGCAGGAGAATAACGCCTGCAAATGGCTTGCAGAATGTCCAGTGTTCAGCCAGCTTATCAAGTATTACAATTTCGTTAATTGTGTTGTTGTTCAGTAAACTCAGTAGTTCTTTATTTTTCTTTTCTGCCAGGTTCTCCAGCAGATCGACGGGTACGCCGTTAATGACAAGAATAGGAGAGGACCGCATTGAATCAATCGGGCTATTCTGATTTTCCTTTGTGAAGAAACGATTCTTGACTGCTGCCCATTGTGCCGATTTGCTGACGGCTTTTGTAGTTGTTAACCAGCTTTGGTTTTGTTCGTAGGTTAAGAATCGGGTTGTAGCAGATTGCCCATGCGCGGTGAGCGCGATGCAAACAAGAAGTGATATTGCCCAAGGTTTCATAACAACCGCTGTTTTTCACATGATGTCTAAACCCGGCATTTTCCATACTGGAGGATAATTATGTTGTTTAACTAATGCAATGTTGTTAAACACTGTCTTGTGTGATCTGCTCACGAGCTTGTTTGTGATTATTCTACAGCATTAAGCATTCAGATGAACAGAAGGAAACTTCTTTAGATGAGAATCGCGATGACCTGACGCAGTACCTGCGGCAGGGATAGTAGCGTAAAGGCGGACTGGGATTGAGGATTTAGGGATTTATAGGAATTGAAAAGCTGGCATTGATGCCGACAAAATGAGTCTGGATCGTGAATATGCTGAGGGCCATTTAACGATGTTTTGAGGAGTCGCTGACTGCATTCACGTCTGGCCTTGAAGCGGATAGCCCGGTGGCCCCGTGCACATAACGCAAGCGGTGGTTGCAAACTGGCAGGGCCAGCCGCCCAACTAATTACGTCGAATAAATTAGAATTATTTATAGGTTGGTAGCTAGTGGGTTTGCTCTTTGCGCCCCTCTGCGCCATAGCGCCTCTGTGGTGAAAAAAGCTACGCTCCGTAAGGAATCGTGAACATTCCGGTTAGCACAAAACAAACTTGCGGCGATTAATGAACATGTGAGAAAGACCTAACCGCAAAGACGCAGCAGACGCAATGGTGCCCAAGGCTGTACCCTAATTAGAAAATCAGAAATTATAAATTCAAGAATTGTGCAGACTCATCGTCCGCTCTGGCCCAATCGTGCAAAACGACAACACCATCTCATTTGCTTTCTTCATGATCGGCGGAAGCTTTTCGAGTTCTTCGGAAGTGAAGTTGCTTAACACATAATCCGCCTGCTGGCCTTTGCCAAAGTCATTGCCGATGCCGAAACGAAGGCGTGAATAGTTTTGTCCCCCGAGGACTTCCTCGATGCTGTTGAGTCCGTTGTGACCGGCACTGCTGCCTTTTGTACGCATGCGCAGACTTCCAAAAGGAAGTGCAATATCGTCGACGATGACCAAGAGGTTCTCGCGTGGTATTGAGAGCTGCTGCAACCAATATGACACGGCCTTGCCACTGAGGTTCATGTACGTGGTGGGCTTGATGAGGTGCAGGGTCTTACCCTTGTATTTCATCTCTGCACGTTCTGCATGACGTTCTACCTTGAACTCTGCCTTGTATTCGTCGGCGAGCTGATCGAGGGTGAGGAAGCCGATGTTGTGTCGGGTGAGCTCGTATTTCGGACCGGGATTGCCAAGACCGGCGATCAGAAATTTCATGCGTGTATCGTTAGCGGTGCAAAAATGATTCAGACGCGAAGTTAAAAAAAGAAAGTCCTGTTGTTGGCAGGACTTTCTTTACGGAAATGCGTAAGGTTATTTCTTTCCTTCGTCCTTCTTCGCAGGAGCAGCTTTTGCGTCGCCTTCTGCAGGAGCAGCTGCAGCTTCTTCAGCCGCCATCTTTGCTGCACGCGGTACTTCTACCACCGCGATCGAAGCCTGTTTCGGATCGAGGAATTCGAGCTTGTCAACCTTCACGTCAGCAACCTTCACAGCGTGGTGGAAGTCGAGCTGACTTACATCAATATCGATGTGATCAGGCATGTCTTTTGGAAAAGAGTACACTTTCAATGATGAGCGCTTGCGCACTAGTGTACCACCTTTTGAAACGCCGGGAGCCTGGCCGATAAGACGAATAGGAATATTCATTTTGATCTTGCGATCTTCAGCGATGCGGAGGAAGTCTGCGTGCAGGATAACTTCACTCACCGGGTGAAACTGAACTTCCTGGAGAATCGCCTGATATTCTTCTCCTTCAACATTCAGATGAACGAAGTGAGCTTCGTTGGTATAAACGAGCTCGCGGAACAGAATCATCGGGGAGTAGAAATGAACTTGTTCATCACCTCCATAAAGTACACAGGGAACAAGACCTTCATCCCGAAGTTTCTGAGAATGAGCCTTGCCGAGATTTGCTCTTTTATACCCTATAATCTCAACAGTTTTCATGGTTTTAATTGTTTATTTAATTGTTATGTGATTACAGTTTAATGAACAACGAACTGATCGATTCGTTGTCGTGAATTTTGCGGATTGCCTTCGCGAAGAGTGTCGATACGCTAAGCACCTTTATTTTCTTGCTTTCTTTTTTCAAAGGAATAGTATCGGATACGACCAGTTCTTCAAGCGCCGAGTTCTCTATGTTCTCATAAGCGTTGCCTGAAAGCACGGCGTGGGTACAAACGGCGCGGACGGATTTCGCTCCTTTTTCCTTCAACAGTGCCGCAGCCTTGCAGATGGTACCAGCAGTGTCAACGAGGTCGTCAACAAGGATTACGTCCATGCCGTCAACTTCACCGATGAGGCGCATCGACTCAACTTTGTTTGCTTCTTTTCTGTACTTGTCGCAGACGGCGAGGTCGGCGTGAAAGAATTTGGCAAAGGAACGCGCGCGTTTGATACCTCCGACATCCGGAGAAGCAAACATGATTTTGCTGAGTCCGAGTGATTTCAGGTACGGAACGAATATGTATGAGCCGTCCATGTGGTCCACGGGAATATCAAAAAAGCCCTGGATCTGGTCAGCGTGAAGGTCACACGTCATTATGCGGGATGCACCTGCTGCTGAAATCAGATTTGCGTGAAGTTTGGCAGCTATCGCCACACGCGGTCTGTCTTTACGGTCCTGGCGTGCATATCCGAAATATGGGATTACCACGTTGACGCTGGAGGCACTTGCCCGACG
>JAEZDW010000185.1 GCA_023417955.1 Bacteroidota bacterium | reverse complement strand
GATTTGCTCCAGCTGGGCATCACTTACCTTTTTACCGGTCATTCTCTTTGTGGCATAGCGCCATCTTAATGCTCTTGTCAAGTCCATAGTTTTATTGATTTTTAATTTTGTACTATTCAGTACATTATTGATAAAAAAAATTTATTTTATTTAAGAATCTGAAGACTTTGATGGAGAATACCGCGGAGGTCTGCAGCGTTGTCCGTTCTCATAGTGACATGAATTCCATTCCTAACATTAATGAGATACTTAGCCAGTACCCTTGAATCAGTTCGGTTTTTTATTTTGCCCGCCTGTTGTGCCCTTTCGATAATCTTTTGGAAAGCCCGCTCCAGCTTTTGAAGCAGCATGGCCGCATAGGTTTTGGTTTTCGGGTCTATTCCCGACATCTCTACAATCGCGTTACCCAGATAGCACCCCTTCCGCTTCTGCTCTGTAGTCAGGTCTGCCAAAGACAAGAGGTATTTCCTCAGAAATTCAAGTTCGTCGTCGGCCCTGGAAAGTCGCTCATTAAAGCGCGACATAGCGTCCGATGAAAACAGTTCCAGGGATCGCAGAAACAACTCCTTTTTCCCATCCCTGAAATGCAGATAGAAGCTGCCCTTCCCTATTCCCATTGCCTTTAGCAAATCCTCTGTTGAGGCAGCTTCGTAACCCTGCTTCCAAAACACTTCAGTTGCCCTTCGTATCGCTTCCGATTCATCAAAATTCTTTGGTCGTCCTGCCATAACTAAACAAATTGCATAATATGTACCAAATAGTACAAAAATACTCATATTTTTGTTCCGAAGCGAATTAAAATATTGTCACGATTACAAAGTTAGGCTCGCTTTTGCGCGCTGCATTGTAAAAAAGAGAACAACAGGAAATCCCCCAATTTCCGAACATTCAAACATGTTTAGTCGTTATGACTCTTTAAACATCACAGTTCATTGCATATTGAAGGGCTAACTCTATGACTCAATCATTCGGTTCTTATATCAGCGACCTCCGAAGGACTCGTAGTATATCGCTGACTGATGTGGTTAACGGGACAGGGATTACCGAGGCATCGCTTAGAAAGCTGGAATCGGGTAAAGTTTATGCATCTAAAGAGCAGGTGTTTCGTCTCGCGGGCTTTTTTAATGTCGCAGAGCACGAAGTCCTTCGGCTCAGTCAGGAAAACCGGATTCACCTTGAAACAGCTCACTACATCAAACATGGATCGTTCACAAAACGGCACCCGACACCAGGCGGAAACGGGTCTTACGACCGAAGAATTGCAAATTTACAGCGCGATCTTGAAGTTCTCGGCACCCGCGCGGTCAGCATCCGGCTACACGTACCGGCGCCTGAACTAGGTCCATTGATTGATAGTATAGTTTACTGCAAGGGGCACGAACTTGGACATCCTTTTGAAGTAACTTTACCTGATGGTTCGTCTCAACTTCAGATCGTTATCAGAGACGGAGGGCGTGAAGTGATTGATCCGACGGGCAGACGTATTCAATCACTTAACAAGGCATGGGTGATGGGAATAAATAATGTTCCAGTTACGTATCGTTTGCACGACGTCGATGGTGTGATCTACGTGCGCTTTCGTCCAAACGGTTTGCATGCATTCACAAAAATTCATCAAATGGAACTCAACAATTGCGTTGTGGATGCAAGTCAGGTCTTCGGTTCTGCAATCAACGAACTATGGGACCGTCTGGCCTCCTCTGATGATCCAGGAGAAATGATCCGGCAGGTTGAAGCTTTCTTTATTAATAGGCTCCATCGTACAGTCTATGCACCTCCGATGGTAACCTATATGCTTGAACACATCAATTCTCCATTGACACAGCTCGCGAATGAAACAGGCTACTCCACGCGATACCTCACTAAAACTTTTCAGAAATTCATTGGTGTCGGTCCGAAAACGTTTCAACGTATACAACGCTTTCATTCGGTCGTTTCTGAACTCAATCACCACCCCGGAAAACTGGACTGGTATGATGTTGTCTTTCAATATGGATATCACGATCAGGCACATTTCATAAAAGAATTCAGAGACTTTTCAGGTCTGAGCCCGCAAAACTACCTTGCCCTTGGCACATCCTGTCCGCGCTATCTGCATACTTCCAATTGACAGGGGGGTAACTTTTTTACAATAGTTCTTTTTCAGTTTGAAGTTCCTTTGAGGAGATATTCGGACTGAAATGAAAAACCATGTAAATACACACAAAGCCTATGTTCCGGCAGCCGGAAAAGATTGGTTGCTTCCACTTTACGACCCGGCTGTAAAGCTCCTTGGACTTGATCACTTCTACTATCGCCTGATCGAATGTGCAAAATTTGTTAACTCGCCAAAGATTCTGGACATCGGCTGCGGAACGGGATCTTTCGCTAAACTAGTCAAGCAAATAATGCCCTTCGCCGACATTACCGGAATCGATCCTGATCCAAAGGCGTTGGCTGTTGCCGCGCAGAAACTCCGACAGTATCCGGCAGTACAACTCGACCTCGGCGAAGCCTATTCGCTTCCCTATGCAGATCGTTCATTTGATTACGTAGTGTCTTCTTTTGTTTTTCATCATCTGCCCCAGACCAGAATACCCGAAATGTTCCGTGAAGTGCAGAGAGTTCTCAAAACGGAAGGCGTGTTTTGGTCAGTGGATTTCTCAGGCTCTGCGCGCGCCCAGGAAAACATAACGAAGTCAATATGTCTCTCCCTGGTCCAGGCAGGATTCAATTCAATCAAGGTTGACGTTGAAAAACACTGGCTTCTTGGAAGAGTGTCCATTTATTCAGCAACATAATGTATCTACTATGAAAAACTTGAAACGATTAATCTTCTGGTCAGCCGCGACAATTGTTATGACCGTGATCCACCATTTCTATGGTGCCATTGTCTATGATGAACCCTTTCGAATGCATGTCGCAGTTTTTGCTATCCCGGTGTTCGTCATTCTAATCAGCTCATACGTCGCATATCTGAAGGCGGAAGATACTGACCTCAGGAAATTCTCACTCCTGCTTCTGCTTGGCACTTCCCTCCTCTTTTCAGTAGTAGCGATTGGCTTGTACGAAGGAGGATTTAATCATGCGGTCAAGAATATACTTTATTTTGGTGGAGTATCGGTTGCCACACTGGATCGCATTTATCCATCGATCTATGAGTTACCCAATGACATACTTTTCGAAACAACAGGCGTAATGCAATTAGTCACGGGCCTTCTGTGTGGATGGGAGATGTTTATTGTGTTCACCCGTTACAGATTTACAACGTTGGTTGGCCCTGTATCGAGGTAATGATAATACGGACTTGCAGGAGATTACCGGAATTAAAATCAGATTCCGGTTTCTCTGAAAAAGTCTTCCTGATCGCGCGTGATGAAACCAGACTTGTCTGCCGAAGAATCTTCAAGTCCTTTATGATGTCGCCAGGCATTGTAGAATATCGGCATTGAAAAGCCGAGTGAAAAAAGCGTGAATCCTACAACGTCCATTTTAAATTCCCCGGGGGGCGGAAGTCGCGTGAGACGCAATGCCACGAAATGCATGAACAAGCCTACGATCGGAGTATAAATGAATCCAAACAAGAACATTGTTTTTTTCGGGAGCTTTTGAAACTCGAACAACGGAAATATGATAAAAACCGCGATCGTGAAACAGAATGAAATCACGAAATGCGTGACCAGCCCCACCAACGCAACCCATATTCCACCCTGCATAGAAGTGTCCAGACCGAGTACGCCTCCTGCCATATAGAAAAGCATTTTGTTCGGAAATGCGCCATGCTTTGCCCACTGCATTCCCGTAGCCAGCAGTAAGTCGAAGACTCCGACAATAAATGACGTTGTAAGAACCGTGTTCCAGAACGAATTGTATCTGATCATGTTTTTAAAAAGCGTTGAAGTTTATGATTTTATTTTGGTAAGCGGATGCCATGCTGTAGCAACTGCAATTTCCTCCGGAATGCCAAAATCAAATTGTAAAAAAGAGAACTTCAACAGGTGCACCCCGTTCGGAGCGTTCCCTTTTTTACAATCGATCGGATGTCCATCCAGGTAGTTTTGAACAACGAACTCAACCTTTATTAAGAACAACTGTCGATTCTTAATTAACGAAAGTATATGTCACTCAAGATTTTTGTTCCGGAAAAACGAAAGCCAGTGGTCCGAATGTCGGTCTCTTCATTATGATTACGTTCGCAAAGTGGGCTCCCATCCCCTCCTGAGCCCATACTTCACGCTAAAAAATTTCATTGCTGAAATTGAACGCATGCCGGACGCCTATCAGCCCCCGGACGGTATTTGCCTGATGGCGTATCTCGACGATGTTGCAGTAGGAACGGTCGCTTTGCGAAAACTTGATGACAAAGTATGTGAAATGAAACGGCTCTATGTTAAGTCAGATGCGCGGGGCGCTGGTGTTGGCACAAAATTAATTGAAAGACTGATAGACGAAGCAAAACATTTGGGCTTTCAAAAGATGAGGCTGGACAATAGTCGATCCGCCATGGCAAAGGCCAATCAACTATACATGCAATTGGGGTTCTATGAAATCGGTCGTTATAACAATAATTCTGTTGCTGATGCATATTTCATGGAAAAGATCCTTTGAGGTAAAGAAGAGGTATATAAACAACATTATTTATAGCTAGTTATGGATGAAAATTCGGGTTTCGCCAAAGTCGAGACCATGATTGATGCCAACATTGAAACCGTTTGGCACGCCCTGGTAACTCCGGAAATTGTCAAACAATACATGTTTGGCGCTGATGTAATTTCAGACTTTAAACAAGGGAGCGATGTCCGTTGGGTTGGCGAATGGAAAGGAAAGCGCTTCGAGGATCGCGGTAAAATCCTTTCTATTGAAGACAACAAACGGCTACAGTATTCACACTACAGTCCTCTGTCAGGAGAACCAGACTCGCCTGAAAACTACCACACGGTGACCATATCGCTGGCTGAACGCGACGGCAAGACCACAGTGTCACTTGAACAGGACAACAACAAAACAGCGGAAGGAAAGTCGCATGCCGAAGACAATTGGAAGGCCATGTTGAAAAGCCTGAAAGAGTTGCTGGAGTCGGACAGGTAAAACGATGCTATCTCCTTCATCTTAGTCATTGCATTTTCTCAGTCGTCTTTCTGCAATTTTTACAGGATAGTCTTGACATTGGAGCGATGCGCAGGAATCTTATGTTGGCCATTTGATTTCAAAGTGATCAGTATTATTTACCTTTAATGTATTAAAGGATGCTTATAATGCCTGATCGTCCAATCCGGGAAGCGGGAATAATATTGATCGCATGCAGCGTGTGCGGTATCGGCATTACCCATTTCGTTTTGCCCGGCCTTCGTCCGATATTAGCGCCTATTCCGCCGGAAGCGCTTTGGAGTTGGGTCGGCCCGGTCGCCGGGGGAATTTTTATAGTCGCAGGCTTTCTCCTGGCCATTAAGAGAACGCGATTAGGGGCTTGCCTTTTTCTAGGAGTTGCTTTCTTACTCCTTTTTACTCTCGGTCACCTCCCAAACAGGATTCGTTACAATCCAGAAATATTGGCATTTTGGACTGACACCCTTAAACTCCTTGCGATGACCGGTGCCATGATGACAATTGCTTTATTCAGCAAAGAATGGGGCCCCTCACAGGCAAAGTGGTTGTCCAAAGGAAAATATGCATTTGCACTGATGCTCGTCGTCTTTGGAATCGATCATTATCTGTATGTTGATTTTGTCAGTACGATGG
>JAEZDW010000125.1 GCA_023417955.1 Bacteroidota bacterium | reverse complement strand
GAATGGGAGTTGTAGGCCTTGGTGTACTTGGTCTCAGCGTTCTGTTTATTGTCTATCAGGGAATGTTCGATTCCGTTGAGCAGGTCCTGACTGTTATCACAGGATTTTCATTCGGTGCCTCATCTATAGCGCTCTTTGCCCGTGTGGGTGGTGGTATCTATACTAAAGCTGCCGATGTTGGTGCTGACCTCGTGGGTAAGGTTGAAGCCGGTATTCCGGAAGATCATCCGCTGAACCCTGCAACTATCGCTGATAACGTAGGTGATAACGTAGGTGACGTGGCAGGTATGGGTGCCGACCTGTTTGAGTCATACGTTGGTTCAATTGTCGGTACTATGGTTCTTGGTGCAGCATTCATGGTTCCAGGATTCTCAGATAACTTCAACGGCCTTTCCGCGGTACTCCTTCCGCTTGTACTCGCCGGTGTGGGTATCGTTATGTCCTTCCTCGGAACATTCTTCGTTCGCGTAAAAGAAGGTGGTGATCCTCAGAAAGCACTCAACATGGGTGAATTCGTGTCATCCGGAATCATGATCCTTGCTTCATACTTTATTATCACCTGGATGCTACCTGCATCCTGGACGTTTACAGATCCTCTTTACCGCGGTGAAGATGGCGCCCCCCTCGTTCGTGAAATGACTGCAACAGGTGTATTCTGGGCAACGGTAATCGGTCTCGTAGGCGGACTTCTCGTAGGACTTGTAACTGAGTATTATACCGGTATGGGCAAGAAGCCTGTTCTTTCTATTGTACGTCAGTCCTCAACCGGAGCTGCAACAAACATCATCGCCGGACTAGGCGTTGGTATGATGTCGACAGCTATACCGATCGTAATTATCGCTATTTCAATTATCGGCGCATTCTATTTCGGCGGACTTTACGGAATTGCGATCGCAGCCGTTGGTATGCTTTCGAACCTTGGAATCCAGCTCGCAGTAGATGCATACGGTCCTATTTCTGATAACGCCGGTGGTATCGCTGAGATGTCAGAACTTCCGAAGGAAGTACGCTCCCGCACCGATAAGCTCGATGCTGTTGGTAACACAACTGCTGCTATCGGTAAAGGTTTCGCCATTGCTTCTGCAGCCCTCACTGCACTTGCTCTGTTTGGTGCGTTTATGACTACTGCAAAACTTGGCACAATCGACGTATCAAAAGCAAACGTTATGGCCGGGCTCTTCATAGGTGGTATGCTGCCCTTCGTGTTCTCAGCGCTTGCTATGGGCGCAGTAGGACGTGCTGCCATGTCAATGATTGAAGAGGTTCGTCGCCAGTTTAACAATATCCCTGCACTGAAAGCAGCGCTTGAGGCCATGCGTCGTAACGGCGACAAAGAACTCAGCGACTGGTCAGCTGAAGATCAGAAAATCTTCCACGACGCTGACGGCAAAGCTGAGTACGGAAAGTGTGTTGAAATCTCTACCAAGGCTGCTATCCGTGAGATGGTATTGCCAGGTCTTATGGCGGTTATCGTTCCCGTTGTCATTGCGTTCCTGCCCGGATTTGGTGTTGAAGCACTCGGTGGAATGCTCGCCGGCGTGACAGTTTCCGGGGTACTCATGGCTATCTTCCAGTCCAACGCCGGTGGTGCGTGGGACAACGCGAAGAAGAGCTTCGAAGAAGGCGTTGAAATCAATGGCCAGCGTTTTTACAAGAAATCAGACCCACATAAAGCGGCTGTAGTTGGTGATACCGTAGGCGATCCGTTTAAGGATACTTCCGGACCATCACTGAACATCCTGCTGAAACTGATGTCGGTAGTAGCCCTCGTTATTGCTCCCCTCCTTGTTGAATCTGATCCAAAAACAGAGGCTTCACAGGAAAAGGAAAAGACTGAACAAGTCAGCGTTGTCATTACGCCAGATAACAACGGCAAGTAATTATTCGAACGCGATACAGGAAGGAGCTGCCACAGGGTAGCTCCTTTTTTATTTGATGAACATCCCGCCGGGTACATCGACAGGCTGTATGATCCACCGGTCATTTGATCAAAAAAGACGCACCTCATTCACTAACTTGCCACGAATGTGCGTCTTAAACAACGGACATAAAATGCAGACTATGCGATTTCTTTTTTGGTTCCTTATCTTCACTGCCACGGCGACCTTCGTTGAAGCCCAGTCAATTGTCGGAAAGTGGCGCACCATTGACGACAATACAGGTGAACAGCGATCAGTTGTCGAAATTGTTGAAAGAGATGGCAGGTATTTCGGCAGAATCGTGAAGATCTTTCCCCGTAAGAGTGGCGAAGCGGATCCCGTTTGCAAGGCCTGCCCGAAAGACGATGACCGCTACAACAAAAAGGCAGTCGGGATGGAAATTATCCGGAACATGAAGGCATATCCGGACTACTTTGCGGACGGCGATATACTGGATCCTGAAGCGGGAAAAGTCTATCGATGCCGGCTCTGGCTTTCCGGTGACGACCTGATGGTCAGGGGGTATTGGGGACCCTTCTTCCGCACTCAGACCTGGAAACGGGCAAATTAACCGCATTAGCGCATTCTTATCGAAATTTTGGCATAAACGGTACCAACGAAGGTTACAAAGCTATACGATCATGGTATACAGGCAGGGTTCCAACATGAATGAAAAAGAGCTCTTCGAACGAATCTGCAAAGGCGATGAGAAGGCGCTCGAAGTCATCTACAAGAAATATTACCGGATGATGACCAAAATGGTCATCTCCAACAGTGGAACCGAAGACGAAGGCCGCGACATCTATCAGGAGGCGCTGGTTGTATTCTGGCAGAAAGCAACATCCGGGAATCTGGTCCTCACCTCGAAGATCAGTACCTATATTTACAGCATCTGCCAGAACCTGTGGCGAAAAGAGCTGGAACGGAAAAAAAGGCTGTCCAATGAAGAAAAAGACACTGCCGTAACCGTTGACCACGATGCCCGTGAAAGAGAAAAAATT
Source organism: Bacteroidota bacterium (assembly GCA_023417955.1). Classification (GTDB taxonomy): domain Bacteria; phylum Bacteroidota; class Bacteroidia; order Cytophagales; family Cyclobacteriaceae; genus Ohtaekwangia. Next base: position 5,157 of record JAEZDW010000125.1, on the reverse strand, counting down.
ATACTGCAATGTATCGAACAGCTTGGCGATACATGCAAAAAGGTATTGATGTATTACTACTTTGAGGAAATGTCGATGCAGGACATCGCCGAAAAACTCGGGTTTGCAAATACAGACACAGCAAAAACAAAAAAATATAAGTGCAAGAAGAAGCTGGACGACCTGGTTAAGGCCCACTATTCTGAACAGGACTTTTTAGATTAGGAAGACTATGGCATCGGAAAGAGATTTGGAACTGCTGGACGACTACATCAGCAACCGATTAAGGGGGGCGGACAAGACTGCTTTTGAGGAGAGGCTGCAACAAGATCCTGATCTGAAGTCTGAATACACTATTCAGCAGCAGATCGCAGCAGGCATTCGCCAGGCGCGTGCTGCCGAACTGAAGCAAATGCTTAACAACATTCCCGTTCCACCCATATCAGGCGCGGGATTCTCTACAGCGAAAGTCGCAGGCCTCGCCATCGTGGCGCTGCTTGGCTTGTCGCTGATCTATTACACCACACGTCAGACGCCAGAGTCAATTCCGGCAGACCTAGAACAGCCGGCTTCAGCGACACCTGAAAACCAACCTGCTGAACAAAACGAGCCGGCGATAGAAGAAGCTGAGACGGCAGAGCCTGTTGCTGAAGAAAAACCGTCGACGCCAACGGAATCCAAAGCATCCGCGCCTGCCACCAAGCCTGATGCCCAAAAGCGTATCGACGTATTTGATCCGTCAAATGAAACTGAAGCAGCAAGTGACGAACCCATCCCGGGTGCCGAAAGTGCAGATGACGAAAGTACCGTGTTACGCAACGATCTCGCCGTCGTTACAGACGGAACGAATAAGAAATACAAGTTCCATTATCAGGTCCTCTCAGATAAAGTTGTTCTCTACGGCACTTTTGAAAAGAACCTGTATCAGATTCTCGAATTTATCTCGGGTGAAAAGCGGACCATCTTCCTGTACTACAAGGAAGCATATTACCTGCTTGATCCTTCAGGCAGTCGGATAAATCCGCTGACGCCGGTAACTGACCCGGCACTTCTGAAGAAATTGCGCGAATCCGTCAGGCAGAACTAACGAAACACCACGAAAACCCCGCCATCCGACGGGGTTTTTTGTTGAACAAAACCACGGGTTTTTAGAAAATCTGGGTGGTTTCCATAACTTTGGACGTTTAAGATGGAGAAACATACCCGGAAAAAGATACTTGGCGGCTATCCCGCCGTCGGCGTCGTTATCAGCACAACCCTGGCGCTGTTTGTATTCGGACTGTTTGGCAACCTGATGATGTATTCGAAGCAGTTTGCAGCCATCGTCCGCGAGAATGTCAACGTTCAGGTATATCTCAAAGGCTCGCTGACCGAAACCCAACGTTCCCAGCTGGAAAGCACAATCCTTGCGCAGGACTTTATCGCACCCGTTGAAAAGGCGGTTGAGTTTGTCAGCAAGGAGGACGCTGAAAAGGACCTGGTTGCCGAGATCGGTGACTACCGCGGCATTCTTGGTGAAAACCCGCTGAAGGATGCCTTCAAAATCAAGATAAAGCCTGAACTCCAGGATACCACCAACCTGAAAGCTATACGCAAGCAACTTGAAGGCATGCGCGGCGTTCATGAAGTAACCTACGAACAGGGGCTGGTAGAAGACGTAAACCGGAACATTAGAAATGTGTCATTGTACTTGTTGACAATCTCTGTTTTGCTTCTTATAACGACGTTCATATTGGTGAACAACACGCTGAAGCTTGCCCTCTTTTCGCAGCGCTTTCTCATCCGCAGCATGCAATTGGTAGGCGCCAGGCAGTTTTTCATTCTCACGCCGTTTCTGATCAGGTCGTTGGGATACGGATTACTTTCGGGCGTCCTTGCAGGGTCGATGCTCTGGGCCCTGTCAGACTGGGTGAAACGCAAATTCATTCCTGAGATTGCGATGCTTCACGATATGAACGATTTCATCATCATGATAGCAGCGCTGATTGCAATGGGGGTCCTGGTGTCCTGCCTAAGTACCTATTTTGCAATCCGGAAATATTTAAAAATGTCGCTTGACGATTTGTATTAATACGCATGGAAAACAAGATGCCTTTCGGCCGGAAGAATTACCAGTGGATGATTATCGGTGTCGTGACACTAGTCATCGGGTTTATCGTTATGTCACTGGATAATGAACAGCACGGCTTTGGATTTCTCGGTCTTACACTCGGACCTATTATTGTTATGGCTGGTTTCATCATTGAAATCGTAGCCATTCTTCATAAACCCCGGTAACCTTTCCGTCTACACGTTCAATGTCAATTCTCGAAGCAATTATTCTTGCTATCATTGAGGGGCTCACTGAATTTTTGCCTGTCTCATCAACGGGGCACATGATCATCGGCTCGTCGTTGATGGGAATCGCGGAAGATCCCTTCACGAAAATGTTCACCGTAGCCATACAGTTCGGCGCAATCCTGTCCGTGATCGTATTGTACTGGAGGAAATTCTTTCCAAAAGACCGCGACATCAAAGCTACGTTTCAATTCTACCTGAAACTATTAGTAGCTTTCATACCGGCTGCGATAGCGGGACTACTCTTTGAAGAAAAAATTGATCAACTGCTCGAGAGCGTTCACGTCGTTGGATTCGCACTCATAGCGGGCGGAATCGTATTCCTGTTCATCGACAGACTCTTCAACCTTGACGAAACCAGGGCCAACGAAGAACAGGTACCCTCCTATCCTTCTGCATTCAAAATTGGTGTGTTTCAAATACTCGCCATGGTACCGGGTGTATCCAGGTCTGCAGCCACAATTATCGGTGGTCTGACACAAAAGCTAAACAAACGCTCCGCGGCAGAGTTTTCGTTTTTCCTGGCAGTTCCGACCATGTTCGCTGCCACAGCGTACAAGATGCTGAAGTTTTATTTGGCAGGTGGTTCATTCGGAGCTAATGAGGTCACGCTTCTCGTTACAGGCAACGTGGTTGCGTTTATCGTTGCGATCATCGCGATTAAATCATTCATAAGTTTTCTGACGCGCCACGGCTTCAAGATATTCGGGTACTACCGGATTGTGGTCGGCGCCATTATATTGATTCTGTATTACCTTGGCGTGGAATTGTCGATTGTGTAAATGCAGATTCAAAACCAACAAAACCAGGACGAAGGACGGCTACTGCTCATCGATAAACCACTTGAATGGACATCATTCGATGTGGTGAACAAACTGCGGCGTATTCTCAATACGAAAAAGATCGGTCACGCCGGAACACTCGATCCTCTTGCTACGGGGCTGCTGATCATTTGCGTTGGTAAAATGACGAAGCAGATTGAGAAGTTCATGGGCCTTGAGAAAGAATATACCGGTACATTCGTTATCGGGCGAACAACGCCATCGCATGATCTCGAAACCCCGGTTTCCGAAGAAGCGGACTACTCCGCAATTACAAACGAAACTATAGCAACCGCAGCGCGTTCTCTGACCGGCAGCATCAGTCAGCTCCCGCCTATGCATTCCGCAATCAGAGTTGGCGGTAAGCGCGCCTATGCTTTTGCGCGCAAGGGTAAGGAAGTCGAGTTGCAGCCGCGAAACGTAGAAGTAAGCACGTTTGAAATCACCGGTATTAGATTACCGGAGGTTGATTTCCGGATCGTGTGTTCAAAGGGCACGTACATCCGGAGTATTGCGCGCGACTTTGGTACGACACTTGGCGTTGGCGCCTACCTCTCATCGCTCCGGCGTACGCGAATCGGTCAGTATCGCATTGAGGATGCGCTTACCCTTGATATGGTGAGTTGAATATATATTTGTGGTGCAGCTATGAAGATCTATCACGGGCTCGAAGATTTCACCAAACTGAATTACGCGGTCGTCACCAGCGGAACCTTCGACGGTGTGCACCTCGGTCATCAAAAAATACTAAAACGTCTTTGCGAAATTGCGCGGACAAATAACGGTGAGACTGTCGTCATAACGTTTTGGCCACACCCGAGACTTGTCCTTCATCCCGAGGATGCAACGCTGAAGCTGTTAAATACATTCGAAGAGAAAGCCAGCCTTCTCAAAGAACTCGGTATTCAGCATCTGGTGCGCATCCCATTCACCAAAGAGTTTTCACAACTTTCGTCAGAGGAATTTATATCGGATATTCTTGTTGATACAATTGGAACGCGAAAGCTTGTCATCGGATACGATCATCATTTTGGAAAGAACCGCGAAGGAAGTTTCGAACAACTAAAAGCGAACGGACCACGCTATGGTTTCGAAGTTGAGGAAATCTCACGACAGGACGTTGACCATATCGCAGTTAGCTCAACCAAAATTCGCAAGGCGCTGGAGGAAGGTGATATTGAAACGGCCACGCACCTTCTGGGAAAGCCATACACCATAACAGGCCGCGTGGTGCCGGGCGACAAGCTGGGCCGACTACTCGGTTTCCCGACAGCGAATGTCGAAATCGACACGAAGTTCAAACTGATTCCCGCCGACGGAATTTATGCAGTGCGCGCGGATTATCAGCACACACGTTACGAGGGGATGATGTACATAGGAAATCGACCAACCGTCAACGGATCACGACGAAATATTGAAGTGAACATCTTTGATTTCGAAAAGGAAATTTACGGTGAATCGCTCACGATCCACTTTCATAAGATGCTTCGTGGCGACACACGCTTTAGTGACCTGGAGTCCCTTAAAGCACAACTTGTCGAGGACAAAAAAGCCGCCATTAAGTTTTTGAAAGAAAACCCTTCAAAGTAATTTCACCGCAGGCACACGCAACTGCCCGTAATCACCATTAACCTGAATGTTATGCCGAAGCCGCTGTGGCAGCCCTCGCCGGAAACGGCAACAAGTTCAAACCTGGCGAAGTTCACGGAGTGGCTGCGTGTACACAAAGGATTGTCTTTTACAGACTACCACGCATTATGGACCTGGTCTGTAACCGAGACAGCTGCATTCTGGAAGACCATATGGGAATATTTCGACATCATGGCAGATGGCTCTGCTGACAAGGTGCTGACAGGCGATCCCATGCCGCGAACAGCGTGGTTTCCGGGAACACGTCTGAATTATGCAGAACATATTTTCCGTCACGCGAGCGACGAACAGGTCGCAATCATTCACGCAGCTGAAGACGGCCCCGTAAAATCGATTACATGGGACTCTCTTAAAAAGCACACTGCTGCCC
>JAEZDW010000077.1 GCA_023417955.1 Bacteroidota bacterium | reverse complement strand
ACCTGAAGCTGAGCGAATATCGCTGGCCAGGCGCCGGGAGATTGAGGCGGATTTCGTTAATGAAGTGAAGCGACTATTCCTGGCGAAACTCCCCCGGGGAGCCAGACTCGAATTTAATAATCCCACTGTCCGAGAGATCGAACTCGAATATGAAGAGTAGGTTATGTGTCAGCGTAATTTCGTTGCTCCTCTTTTGTGAGGTGAATTGCATGGCACAACGCTTCGTTCAGGGTACGGTGTATAACCAAACCCATGCAGGGCTTCACCAGGTAAGCGTTGTCTTGTTAGATGTGCGTGACTCATCCGTAATCAACTTCGCCTTTACCGACAAAAGTGGCCGCTATAAAGTCCTTCTCGACGACGCAATTGATTCAGCCTGCCTGAAATTCAGTCATCTTGGATTTAAAAACAGAGTGGTACCAGTTGCACTCGACAGGAGTGAGGTGATTGACATGCCGGATATTATCCTTTCCGAAAAGTCAGTAATTCTGGATGAGGTAATCGTTCACGATAAATCGATTACGGTAACCAGGGACACCGTCACGTTCAGGACGGAATACTTCACCAATGGTGACGAAGCAAACGTTGAGGACTTGTTGAACAAAATTCCCGGCGTCAACGTCGACAGTGACGGCACCATAAAGATCGGCAATCAGGAAATAGAGAAACTGATGGTTGATGGTGACGACCTTTTTGAAAAAGGATACAGAGTACTCTCGAAAAACATGCCGGCGTATCCCATTGAAGAAGTTGAAGTGCTTAGGAATTTCTCGGAAAACCATTTGCTGAAAGGTATCGAAGAAGGAGGGAAAGTTGCCCTGAATTTGAAAACCGCGGAGGAGTTTAAAAGCATTTGGTTTGGTGACGCCAAAGTTGGGGTGGGAAATTCAGGGTTCAGAGAAGGCAATAACAATCTGATGAATTTTGGCAAGAAGCGTAAGTCTTACTTCCTCGGTAACCTCAACAACACCGGACACGACGCCGTTGGTGGCATAGAACACATCGTTCGCCCGGTACAACTCAATGGATTGGCTGGGTCGGGACCGAATGAAGGCGCAGTCCGATTACTGGGACTTGAACCTGATGTCAGCGACTTCGACCGTGACAAAACTAACTTTAACAAGGCGGGACTGGTTTCCTTGCACTCCATATTCACGGTGGGCGAAAAGCTGAAGGTTAGAACCATTGGTTTTTTGAACAGGGATGAAATCAGTTTTGGGAGATACACCCGAGACGAAGTGAGGTTTGGTGACGTCCAGTTTACGAACGCTGAACAATACAGATTGAACAATAAAAAAACGATCAGCCTGGGAAAAGTTAATGCAACCTATCGCATTTCGGGAAACAAAACCCTGGAAACCAACACGAAGATAAGCATTGGAGATTTTTCAGATGGTTCGAGTCTCTCATTCAACGGCGATCCAACTCGCGAGCAGCTAGAACACAGGGCAGACCTTTTTGATCAGGACGTACAGCTCACGAGCAAACTCTCTGAACGCAGGGTCTTGCTGCTTACAGGGCATTTTACATATGAGGGCGCGCCGCAGGATTATTCGGTGAATAGGTTTTTCTTTAAGGAACTGTTCCCTGAATCGGTCGGTGTTGATTCCCTGCGACAGGCAAGCCGCCATCAAATGTACTACGGAGGGATTAATGCTCGTGTGTTGGACCGAAGCAAAAAAGGGCATCTGTTAGAGCTACAGGGAGGGGCGCAGTTTCGGAATGACAAACTCGAAACTGAATTGCAGTTGCTTCGTGATGAGTGCGTCCTTGCTTTACCGCCCGGCTATTCCAACAATCTCGGGTACCGCGTCTCCGACGTATATGCCAAAGGGAAATATCACCTGAAAGTAAAAGACGTCACCTTCATTGGAATGGTAGACCTGGTTCAACGTTTCAATCACCTCAGGCACACGAACACGGACGTGTCGGAACACGTTTTCTTCGTGAATCCGGGGATTGGTTTGGAGTGGAGGGTGAACGAAAAGAACAGGCTCAAATCCTCATACTCATTCAATAACAATAGTTCCAGCATAAGGGATTTGTTCGGTGACTATGTGCTCACAGGATTTCGTTCCTTCGAACGTGGAACGGGAAACCTTAATCAGTTACGGTCATCCGATATCTTCCTAAGCCATGAGTTTGGAAACTGGACAGACCGGTTTTTCGTCAGTACAATGATCCGCGCCAGCAATAGCCACGACTATTTTTCCACACATTCCTTCGTGGAACAAAACTTCATGCAGTCGGAGAAAATAATGGCCAAAGGCAGGAAGTTTGTAATTGTCAACTCCAGGCTGGACTATTATTATCCAGCCATTGCAACGAACTTGAAACTTGATCTGGGATACACAGGCTTTGCATTTCAGAATAAGGTTAATGATTCAGCATTGCGCGATATAGTGTCGCAAAATTACAACATTGGCTTCGAAATGCGTTCAGTATTCTTGAAGGGTTTTAATTACCACGCAGGCAGCCGATGGAGCATCTCCGAAGTAAAGGCAGGTCAGGTAAGCACATTTTTAAAAAATGTCAGCTTCCTGGACCTGTCGCTTGTAAAGAACCGGTTCGACATCCACATCACGTGTGAACGTTATTATACCGGTCGACGTCAGTTGCACAATACATTTTATTTTGTCGATACGCGTGTCCGGTACAAGGTCATAGAGAACAAGCTTGTTATTGGAATTGATGGCCGTAACCTTGCCGATGTAGATACCTTTCGAAGTGTTTCAGTCAACGACCTGGGTTCAACAACCACCACATATCGGCTTTTGCCGAGATTTGTATTACTGAGTGCGGAGTTTCGCTTTTGAGTGTAGAAACAGGTAATGGGTACAATTGAATGTAACAATGCTGAAGTCGGATCGTCTTTTTACCTAAATTTCTCTTATGAAACAAAATAGCCTTACTGCACTCTTCACGCTTTCTATAGCATGCTTGCTTCTGCCTTTGCACGCTCAGACAAACGAGTCGAGTGCGAAATGTAGCGGACACGACAAACCGTACCGCGACTTTGACTTTATAGTGGGAAATTGGGAATACCGGACTCCCGATGGCCGGAAGGTGGCTGACCAGACTATTACGAACCAGGGTGAAGGATGTGCCATTGTTGAAGAGTGGAATGAGCTCTCGGGCGTTACCGGGCGCGGTATCAGTTTCGTTGATCCGGCAACGGGATTGTGGCGACAGGTTTGGGTAAGCTCGCGATTTCATATCGACTATTCCGGAAGCCTGAACGAGAATGGAGCGATGGTGCTTGAAGGCACCATGTATCCCACAAATGGATCTGCGAGTTCCCGCATTCGCGGAGTCTGTACAAAGCAATCAGACGGAACGATTAAGAAAGAATTCTTTAGAATGGATGAGAAAGCAAATCAATGGGTCTCTTTCTTTGCAGGATTTGCGCATCCGAAATGATTACGCATCGATTCTTTGATCGTTTTGTCAGTTGGCCTCGATGAACCAGACAGTTTCGAATCGGCAAAGTATGATCGATTAAACTCTGTCAGGTATCGTTAATTATTGATCTTAGAAGTGTGCTCCGCTTTTGAGCGCAACGTTGTTGGTTATTAAAACTATGGTTTATGGATCACAAAGAAAATTGGATTTCCTATTCCGGCAAGATGGATGATAAGCCGGCTGACTTTTATGTAGATCTTGGACTCGGTCCAGTTGCACCCGTCAGTACCATGCCAAACTTTCTCTGCGTGTCGTTGGATTTGAATGAGGAGGGTGAAGATGGCCTCCCCACAGAGCGTGAGTATGTGGCGATTCTTAATGTCGAAGCGGCTCTGGTCGAATCCTTGAAGAGAAATCATAGCGCCATTTATGCGGGGCGCGTAGTCGCCGATGGTCTCCTGGACTTTTACTTCTACACAGCGGGCACGTTGCTAATCGACAAGACAATTTCCGAGTCGATGGTCGCTTTTCCAGGTTACAACTACGATTACATTCTGGGTGAGGACAAGGATTGGCAACGCTTTTTCGAGGATCTGTATCCCAACGCTGGCGAATTTCGAAGCTTCATGAATAAAAAGGTTATCGAAAACCTTGAGGGAATTGGAGACGATCTATCCCGCCCCAGGGGAGTAGACCATTGGATTTTCTTCCGGTCGCCTGAGGGGCGTGAGCAGTATATCGAAAAAGTAAAAGAGAAAGGGTTTACGATCGAACATGCGAGCATATCGGATCGCGGAGACGGGCTGATGTATGCCCTCCAAATATCGCGTGTAGACAAGGTTGACTATGAGCACATCGAAGGTTTTGTGCATTACCTTTGGGAATTAGCCAAAGAACTGGATGGTGACTACGATGGGTGGGGAACGTATGTGGAGTTGGAATAAGGGCTTTTCGACCTGACCTGGAACATGGCTGCCTTCGTTTCCTGAAGCGCTGTATCTTGGAATAAATTTGTAAATTGGAAGGACTTTGTCCGCTGCAACCGAAGAAAGCCCAAATGAAACACGAAGTTGAATTTTATGGTAAAGGTGTCGCCTGAGGTCTTAACCTGGAGCATCTCAAAGAAGCTTTCGTTTCGCTTCGCGTTTATCTTCTTCATTCTGTTCATCATCTTCCTCGACTGGTCCGTCAATCCTTTCTTACCATGGTTCTACTACGAAGGAGGCCTCGCCGAATTTCTGGACGGTACTATTGGATGGATAGGCAAAAACGTTTTTAATGTCTCGTATACGCTCATATCTCCGTACGACGCACAGCACAACGACAGAACCTACATTTATGTGCTTTACTTTACTATGGGCGCCGTTAGCCTTCTCGGAACAATTATCTGGAGCGTGTCAGACAGAAAACGCGAAAACTATGACGTGCTGTATTATTGGCTTACTGTCATAATACGGTATTACCTGGCGTTTACGCTTTTCCTTTTTGCGCTGGAGAAGTTTTTTAAGATGCAGTTTCCCGACCTCGGATATTATGTGCTCTCGGAACCCGTCGGGAATCTGTCGCCAATGAGTCTGGCATGGGCGTTCTTTGGATACTCGTATAGCTATAACGTGTTTATTGGGATTGCTGAAAGTGCTGCGTTGCTTCTGTTGTTTCGCAAAACGACAACGCTTGGCGCGCTCCTTACGCTGGGAACCCTCGTCAATGTCATGGTCGTCAATTACAGCTACGACGTTCATGCCAAGATGTACCCAACTGCGTTGTTTATGATGACCTTGTTCCTCCTGCTGCCTCAGCTGGGCAGAATATTCCGGTTCTTTTTGACTACTCATCCCGTTTCGCTGCAAGTCATGCGGACACCGGTTTTCGCGAAGCCGTGGATGAATACTGCAAGATTGGTTGTCAAGGTTGGCATAATAGGGTACGTCATTATCCTTTCGGTGAAGGATTATATGGGATATAAAAACAGGCGTGACTCGATGGAAATAAGCAGAGTGCAATCGGGCATACCGGGAATTTATGAGGTAGTTGACTTTGTAATCAATAAAGATACCCTGTCAAATGAACATCCCTTTCGCTGGCGTGAGATGGTCATTGGAGATGCACGGGAGAGAATCCGGCTTAAGGGTGATAGTGTTGCTTATGCGGAGGTATCGCTGAGTACAAATGAAATCTACGTTTATGGAGATCGACTCGAGCTGGCTGCAAATGAACAAGAGGTTTACAATGAGTTGGGTTTAAGCGAAAGCACGTACATGGAAATGGATTCTATTCTCGTCACAAGACAAATAAAAAGCCGCTTTCAGTTTGTGCTTACCGATTCCACGACGCTCTTCTTGAAGGGAAGAGTTAACGGCGATTCTGTTTTCATCACTGCAAAAAGACGACCTTTTGATATCGATGACTTTCGATTGATGAAGGCACGGTTTCACTGGATAACGGAATAGATCCTGTCGGGTGTTTAGGTTTCCGATGTATTTTAGCATTGTATAAACGTTCCAACACTAATGCAGA
>JAEZDW010000046.1 GCA_023417955.1 Bacteroidota bacterium | reverse complement strand
ACTTTCGCAGCTCAAAGCGGCAATAGACCTGAAACTAGTGAGGGAGCAGAACGTGGTTCACTGCCAGTATACTGAGGAATTCCAGAAGACTGCGGTTTGGATAACCCAAGAGTGCAGTGAACTAAGTGTCCGCCATTGATTGGTCAAAGGTACGTTTAATAATCGGTGATTCCTATTGGGCATTTTCCCAATCGCATGTCTTGCCAGCGTATAGATGTACCGTTTAACAATGAGAATCATTGACGTCCCTGCGGTTAACAAACGGCTTCTCAGAGAAGATTGCCAATCACGAGTACGCACTCGCCCGGGAAAAAGAAAAATAACAACACGGGAAGGGTATCACGCCGCGCGCACTGCAACCATTAACACGCTTGCGCAGATGAATAAAGCGGTGGGCATCGATATGATTGATGGCCTCAATCATATCGATGTGTTCTGCCAAAGCGTAGCCGGATGGGATGAAGCCCGTGACCATCAGCCCTGAAGAAAAAATTGGAAATTGAATGGCAACGTATGCGATATTTCCTCTCCGATTTACAGTGACGTAATTGCCTCCGGGTGTCGGACTGAAATCAAGACTGATCTTTTCTTCGCTAAGGAATATTTCAAACCCAGGCTATATTCATTTCAGGTAAGACGTTGCTTTGTCTCGTGATTTATCCTAAAGACGCTTCCGTTGGTGGAGTTTCCTTCGTCAGGAATTTCATTCTGATCCAATAGTCAAGCGAATAGACACCGGGCCCATTCAGGGTAGTCACGAGTGAAAGAGCAATGATCAGAAGATGGAATTCATAACCTTCGCCACCCTGTGAGCCAGACCAGTTCATAAAGAATCCGTGTTCGAAATGCGCGGTAACAATTGCGCCGATCATAATTAGCATGAGGGAAACGCTCCACAGCCTGCTAAGAAATCCCAAAGCAAGTGCCACCATACCCAGCGACTCGGCAAGGATGATGAGAAGCGCGACCAAATAGGGCAAGCCAACCGTCTCTGTAAAGAATCCCATCGTACCTTCAAAGCCGTAGCCGCCGAACCATCCGAAAAGCTTCTGCGCACCATGCGCCGCCACAGTAATTCCCACCGCAACGCGTGTAATCAGTAAAGTAATGTCGATTAATTTCTGAGTCTTCATAATAAAAGTTGTTTTGATTGTAATTGATGATTTAAGAACCGTAGAAGAATTGCTCTTTATAGATGAGACCATCTCGCCAGTGTTGAACGGACACCTGCGTGTAATTCCGTACACCCCATTCCTTATGGGTGTAGTCGTACTTCCAGATAACGAATGACAGATTTTCGTTAACGGCAACGCCGTCGACAGACGCAGAGCGAAACTCTATGATGTTGTCAAGAAATTCACGCTCCCGTTTACGGTTCGCATCCTTTCCTACAACCGGAGCATTTGTGTTTTCCTGCATGGCCACGTCTTCGCTGTAGTACTTTTCGAACGCGTCAAGCAACTTGCCATTTACCACGAGGTCATTCAGATCCCGCAGCGCACTTTCGATTTGTGTGTTTTTCATAGTTCGTTTTTGTTTGATTGTTGAAGAGTTAATAATTCATAAATGTGATTGGCGAAAAGATCCAGCGTAAGCATATCTCCGGGGTAAAAATCCAGAGCGTCGTTGTCAAAAGATTGAAGCATTACACCAAGGAAACTTGAGAACCTGTTCTGCCCATCACTCTGCTCCCCGCTGATGAATCGTGGGAGGACACCCGTGCCGGCCCATAGCATTCCATGCTGCGCCGCGAAATGGGCAAGGGTCTGAAGGGTGTTTAGCTTATCGCCTGAAGCCGATGCCGAGACGGTGAACCCTGCAGCGAGCTTGTTCTTCCAGGGTTGCCGGTACCAAAACGTTTTGGTCGACTCCATAAATTGTTTAAAGGCAGCGGACACTGTTCCGAATGAAGTATGACATCCGAAGACGATTGCGTGAGCCTTTGCCAGTGCCGGGAAGTCCGGCGACAAAGCGTCCTGAAGGTTTACGGATACACCCTTCGCCAGCAGTGACTCACCCAGCAATGCCGCTGCCCGGGCCGTATCGGCATGAGGAGAATCGTGTACTATGGAAATCTGTAGTCGTTGCATTAGTTGCATTTCTAATGCAAATCTTGCCTCCCGGAGGCGGCCCAATGAATCACCTTTGGTAAGTAATTATATTAACATGTGTTAACAACCGCCCGAACCCTGATTCATGCAGTCCCATTGTTGACAGAACCGTATTTTTTTTATCCCAAGTCAGGGCTGATGAATGGAGCAATCGCATTTTCGTAAATTGCCTGTAATCCGTCACCAGCTATGTGGGACCTTCTCTTAAAGAACCTCAGCAAATACGTAGACCTTACACCGGAAGAGTGTGAGATCATCCAGTCGCTGTTTGTGTACAGGAAATATCGCAAGCGTCAGTACATACAGCAGGAAGGCGACGTTACGCGCTTCGAGACATTTGTCTTTAAAGGAATTACGCGAACGTACGAAGTTGACGATACGGGCCAGGAACACGTTGTGCAGTTTGGTATTGAGGATTGGTGGGTAGGAGACCTTTACAGCTTCCTTACCGAAACACCTTCGACCTACAACATTGACTGCCTCGAAGACACGGAGGTATTACAAATTACGAAGCAGGATCAGGAGACATTGTATCAGCGCGTGCCCAAGATGGAGCGGCACTTCCGTATACTTGTCCAGAATGCATTCATCGCCTCGACAAAGCGGCTTTCGTCGTCACTGTCAAAAAGTGCAAGTGAACGATACGAAGAGTTTATTAAAAGATATCCGCACATTGAACAGCGGGTTCCCAATCATCAGATCGCGTCTTATCTGGGGATAACGCCGCAGAGTTTGAGTAGGATTAGGGCGGGGTATAGTAAGTAGTTAGAGCCTACTACGCGGGGCGATATCGAATGCCGCGTTGCCTGCCATATCGCCGATTTCTTCACAGAACTTCCGAAAAATAAGACGGACCCAGTCTGCACTCCAGCCACTTTCAGGGTGACACTCAAAATATCTCCGCCTATGAGCTCAGCAGGACATCAATTGAAAGACCTTCTAAACTCCAATGGCGACAGATTCGTTTTTGTCTTGAATAGTTTACTGAAGGATTGTGAATGTTCAAAGCCCAACGCATACGCTACTTCGCCTACGGTTAAACTTGTAGTCGACAATTTTTCTTTCGCTTTTTCAATCAGCTTATCGTGAATGTGTTGTTGAGCGCTTTGTCCGGTAAGTGAACGCAGCATATCGCTCAGGTAACTTGGCGAGAGATTTAGATTTTCCGCCAGGTAACTTACCGTCGGAATACCTTTGTTCAACGATGTTTCATTATCGAAATAATCATCCAGCAGCGTTTCCAACTTTTGAAGCAGATCGTTGTTGATGGCCTTGCGGGTAATGAATTGTCTTTTATAAAACCGGTTGGAATAATTTAGCAACAACTCCACCTGAGCAAGAACAACCGCCTGACTTAACTCATCAATACGACTGTTCAATTCTGTTTCGATCATTTTAAATATCGAAATGATCGTTGCCCGCTCATCATCGGATAAATGCAACGTTTCATTCGCTGAATAAGAAAAGAAGCCGTAGTGTTTAATCGTCCTGGCGATCGGGTGTCCTAAAAAGAAATCCGGATGAATCAGCAGCGTGTACTCGGAACAAACACTCGCATCATTGTCATTACCCCCAACGATTTGTCCCGGAGCGGCAAACAACAAACCGCCACCATCAAAGTCGTAGAAGCTTTGACCATACTTTAACTTTCCACGCAAGTTTGGTTTGTACGAGATCTTGTAAAAGCTCAGCACGTGATCTTGCCGGAATCCATTCATGTCAGGCGGAGTATGTGTGCCGTTAATGATGGCAACCAGCGGATGTTTAGGTTTTGGCAAGCCGAAAAGCTGGAGACCATGTGACAAAGACTCGATTTTGATCATATTCAGAATTAACTACTTAAAGGTATTTAAAATACAAGAGTAAAGGGATAGCCGATCCTTACCTGGTAGTTATCGGCTATCTGTTCAATGAACATGGTTTTTCCGGACAGCGTTCATTTGCTATGGTGCTACAGCTTGCGCGGCATTGGAAACCGATTCCCACTTTTCCCAGGTGGCCAGGCGTTCGGCATAGGCAGCGCGTACCGAAGGCAGGCAATGACTGCCGAGAAAAAATCGCAATGGCGGATGTTCTGCATCAACAATTTTGAAGACAGCCTCTGGCGTAGCGTTTGGATCACCCCGTTCCATTGATTTCAGCGTATCAAAAAACTCAGCTTTGAAATCAGTGTAGATATCCAGGCCTGCAGCAAACTTGAGCGACTCCGGACTGCCAAACTCAGTAGCATAAGCACCGGGCTCAATAATCGTTACCTTAATATTGAACGGTTCTACTTCCATCGCCAGACTTTCGTGAATGGCCTCAAACGCCCACTTGGATGAACTGTAATACCCGATCACCGGCAGCGTCAAATGTCCAAGATTACTCGACACGCCGACGATATGTCCGTAGCCCTGTTTCCGTAGCAATGGTAGGGCTGCCTGAATAACCGATACCGCGCCGAAGATGTTTGTATCATACATCGCACGCACCTCATCTGCACTCGCCTCTTCAATGGTCCCGACAAGCGAATATCCGGCGTTATTCAAGACAATGTCAAGTCGCCCGAAGTGCGCATGCGCCTGTGCGACCGCACTCTTCACCTGGTGCGCATTTGTTACATCGAGTTCAAGCGTGAGTACATTATCACCGTACTTCTCTTTGAGTCCGGCAATACTTGCAACATTGCGTGCAGTAGCTGCTACCTGGTCACCCCGTTGCAGTGCACCCTCAGCCCAAATCCTTCCAAACCCGCGTGATGCCCCCGTAATGAACCATACTTTGTTCTTTTCCTTTTGATGTGCCATCGAACTTTTGTTTAAATGATTAATGAGACAAAAGTCAATGAACGGTATCTGAGGGTTGTAGCTTAATTGCGGGGATTTGTAGTCGGATTGAGGATTCCGGATTTTAGATCCGGCAATAGGACGTGTGCGGTGATGTAGACCTGGCAGGATGACAAATACGGCTTCAATTCGGCGTAATCATCTCTTAGCCGGAGACTTTTTAGAACCTTTTCTTTTCTTCGTCTCAGTCGGAGTATGAAAGATTGACATTAGTTCGACAGCTAATGCATTCCGCTTTTCGGTAGGCATGGTCGCGAACAACTCTCTTTCAATTTGTTTCTTCTCCTCAAAACTATGGTATAGAATGGGTTTGATCATTTTCTTTTCCATCTGTTCGCCATCGAGATTAATATCCTGAGGCTGTTCAGCCAAAGTCTTCACGCTGACCTCTTTCTGCTCTTTCTGCTTTCTATCGTACTCAATAAGGTCTTCCAGTAAAATTCGCCTGTGACTGCCCACTTTCTTGTGCGGAATAAAGCCACCCTCCAGGAGTTTAACAATATGAGGTCTGGAAACATTAAGCATGTCCGCAGCTTGTTGAGTAGTTATCTCAGACTGATAAGGCACAAGAGAAATCGCCTTTCCTTCTGCCATGTTATTGAGTATATGGAATAGTAAATGAACGGCCTTAGCAGGCACGGTAACAAATTCACCAGTTTCCTGTATCTTGATTTTTACCCCCTCAGTTCGTTGCGTTGAGATCGCAGCGGCTGTATTAGCGAGCTGAGAAATAGATTTAGAAGCAATTCCCTGCTCTTTTCGTGAGGTTTTATGAATGACAGGTTCCAATTTTCCATTATTTATCGTAATATAATAAACGAAACAAAGTTCATACTTTAATTGCCTGGATGCTGAGAGCAGCAGAACCCAAAAGAGTTCGAATGAAGCCAGGAACAATCGCAGTGTACCTACCGACTTTGACAATGTGATGGAGTGAATATACCCGATGGCGCACATGTACGTCAGAGGACGAGTAGCCATTGTAACCTTCCCCTGCAAATGACTTATGCTCGCCTGCAAACAATTTTTCTTGCTGGCTTTTGGAACAAATGGATAAACTGATACATTTGCAATCCCAAATTTGGCCGGAATCGACGTTTTTGGCCGAAAATGTGAGTTTCAGGCATCTTTTGATCCTGAGACGAAACTAAAGAGGAGTGGCAGAGCGGTCGTCCCGATAACTATCGGGAGCGGCGGTGAAAACCAGCCTCAAAGATACACAGAGGAGTGGCAGAGCGGTCGAATGCGGCGGTCTTGAAAACCGTTGAGCTGAAAGGCTCCGGG
>JAEZDW010000043.1 GCA_023417955.1 Bacteroidota bacterium | reverse complement strand
GACATCGGTGGCAACCAGATTAAATCCGCGATCACTGAACATGAGTGCATCCTCTCCTTTACCAGCATTCAACTCAAGCATCTCCAGCCCGTCGAGTTCCGGAATAATTTTTTCAATGTAACCCCATACGTGCTTGCGCTGCAATTGTCCGATTGCGCTCCGGCTGAAAACAGAGTCCTGAACAAGTGTAATATGATCAAAGGGAGCAGCCATGACAGCGCTATACTAGGAGGTTCAAATTAACTGGTTCCCAAGAAATCCGGTACTTTTTCATGCGAATAAAAATCCTTCTGCTCATTTCAACGTCTATCACGGCTCTGAGGTACATTATAGTCTATTCGTTGTGATGTTGTTGCCTCCCCGTGTTATACACACAGCAACACCGCTAAGCTTAAAATTTTCGTGCCCATTTCTTTGCTTATTGGTTTAACGGGATTTCGGCGCACAAAGTCTGAGTGAATTAAACAGGTTGGACACCAATAATTTCAATACGGACTGGAAAGGTGACAAAAACTGTGGTTTCTTTTCCTGTGTGTCCGAGCACAACACGAAATTGGCTTGTTTTTATGGAAAAAGAATCCAATTTTTATCCCCTGTCATAAATCCAAGCCGTCTATGCAAACGATCAGTTCTTTCGAAGATTACCAGAAAACCTATGCGACGAGTATCGAAAATCCGGAGGAATTCTGGGCCGAGATTGCAAGTGATTTTGCCTGGCGAAAGAAATGGGACACGGTTTTGGAGTGGGATTTTCACAAACCCGAGGTGAAATGGTTTAATGGTGCTAAGCTCAATGTCACCGAAAACTGTCTCGACCGGCATCTGGAAACAAGAGGCGATCAGGTGGCAATCATCTGGGAACCGAATAACCCCGCGCAAGAACCCGTCCGGATTACATATCGTCAACTTTTTGAGGAAGTGTCGCGCACGGCAAATATGCTTAAGGCAAACGGTGTGCGGAAGGGCGATCGTGTATGCGTCTATCTACCGATGATTCCACAACTCGCCTATACAGTGCTCGCATGCGCGCGAATAGGCGCGGTTCATTCGGTGGTGTTCGCCGGGTTCTCAGCAAAATCCCTGGTGGATCGTATCACCGATGCGGGATGTAAAATCGTGGTCACGGCCGATGGTGGTTATCGCGGAGAAAAAGTCATCAACCTGAAAGGAATCATCGACGAAGCACTGGCGAAGTGCGAGCAGGTTGAAACGGCGATCGTTTATAAACACGTTGGATCGGATGTTAATATCGTAGATGGTCGCGATGTGTGGTGGCATGATGAAATCAAGAAGGTAACAGCGCAGTGCACTGCAGAAGAAATGGATGCCGAAGATATGCTGTTCATTCTGTATACATCGGGATCTACCGGAAAACCGAAAGGTATGGTGCACACGTGTGGCGGATACATGGTGTACACGAACTATACATTCCGCACGTGCTTCCGTTATGAAGAAGGTGATGTATTCTGGTGCACGGCAGACATTGGATGGATCACCGGTCATTCCTACATATTGTACGGTCCCCTTTCTGCGGGCGCAACCACGGTAATGTTTGAAGGTGTTCCTTCATGGCCGGACTGGGGTCGCTTCTGGCAGGTGGTAGAGCGTCACAAGGTGAATATCTTTTACACTGCACCTACTGCAATTCGGGCTCTGGAAAAAGCGCCGTTGTCATTTGTTGAAAAATCTGACCTTACTTCGCTGAAAACTCTGGGAACAGTTGGAGAACCAATTAACGAGGAAGCCTGGCACTGGTATGACAAGAACATCGGCAAGGGACGCTGCCCGATAATTGATACGTGGTGGCAAACTGAAACAGGTGGTTTTATGATTTCACCTATCGCCGGCGTTACACCTTTGAAGCCCGCATTTGCAACGTTACCACTACCCGGTGTTCAGCCTGCAGTGATGAATGAGGGCGGTTTCGAAGTTCAGGGCAATGGAATTGAGGGCCGTCTCGCAATCAAGTTCCCCTGGCCGGCTATGGCGCGTACAATCTACGGCGACCATCAGCGCTTCAAGGAAACATACTTTTCGAGCTACCCTGGTATGTATTTCACGGGTGATGGCTGCCGCCGCGATCAGGATGGGTATTATCGTATTACAGGTCGCGTCGACGATATTATAATTGTGTCTGGTCACAATCTTGGAACAGCCGAAATTGAAAGTGCGATCGACGAGCATGTCGAAGTATGTGAAACCGCCGTGGTCGGATATCCGCATGACATCAAAGGTCAGGGTATCTATGCATTTGTAATCTGCTATGATGCTCCAAAAGATCCCGAGAAATTACGTGCTGAGGTTCGCGACACCGTCTCGAAAATCATTGGTCCCATCGCCAAACCCGACAAGATTCAGTTTGTAAGCGGCCTTCCTAAAACAAGGTCCGGTAAGATCATGCGGCGAATCCTGCGAAAGGTGGCTGAAGGTGAGACGTCTAATTTGGGCGACGTCACGACATTACTTGATCCTGCTGTCGTAGACGAAATCATCGCAGGTGCGCAATGACGTCAACCGACCACCAATAATAAACTCACATCGAGCTACAATTATACTGGCAGAAGAAGTTCCGCGGTGAGGCAAGCATTTTTCTATCTTTGGGGTTGGAATGAAAACAGCGCCGTACCAAAGACCGTTACTTCTCGCAATCATCGTTGTTCTAATGCTGGTCGTCCTTTCGTTTGTTCCTGCCTTTCGCATTGGCGACTTCTCATTCCGGACCGTTGATGCCTTCTTCCTCCTTAGAAATGACGAAGATTCTCCCATGCTCGCTGATGTCATGGATGATTCCCCTGATTTCGTCGCTGATACGTCATGGGCGGAGATTAGTGAAGATAGCACTAGCACGCCCGCTCCAACGCTGGAAGCTTGCGCCGACGGATTAACATGTATGGAGGATTTCACGCCGGACAAGACAGGTATCAATAAATTTCTGCAGGCGTTAAGTGAGTTGAAAAGTAAGAAGAGTAAATCATCCGTGAGGATTGCCTTCTATGGTGATTCATTCATTGAAGGCGATATCTTCTGCGGCAGTGTAAGGGATACGCTGCAAACGCTGTTCGGTGGCCGTGGTGTCGGCTACGTGCCAATCACATCGCATGTCATCGGTTTCAGAAATACGGTAAAGCAACAGTTTGGAAACTGGAAAACATACTCGATAATCAACAAACCCGATTCCGGTGCAGCTCTTGAAATGGGACCAGCCGGATACAGCTTTATTCCTCAGGCTGACAACTGGGTTGAGTTTACATCGTCACGTCAACGCTACCTGCGGCAATTTGAATCGCTGAGGGTTTATTACAGAAGCCGCGGCACATCATTCCTTCATTATACACTTGACGATACGTTGTATCGCGTGGCAGAGCTGAAGAAATCGCGGCGTCTTCGGGAATGGAAGAAGGATAAGATTCATGCGCGAAGAATTGAACTTGAGTTTGAAGACGTTGACAGTCTTGAGGTCTTTGGTGTAAGCTTCGAGGGGGAACCCGGTGTTTATGTAGACAATTTCGGTATGCGCGGCAATTCTGGAATTGGCCTTTATGGTATTTCTCCGGAGACATTCAAGGCTTTTAACCGCTACCGGGATTACAAACTGATCATTCTTCAGTATGGACTGAATGCTATTAATTTTGATTCATCACGTTATAGCTGGTACGCCGACCGCATGGTTACGGTTATAAACCGACTTAAGGAAGTTTTTCCGAAAGCAAGCATTGTGCTGCTCAGTGTCAGCGATCGCAGTTCCAATGTCAACGGCAGATACCGAACCGAGAAGACAATTCCAACGCTGCGCGATACGCAACGCCGAATCGCCCAAAAAACCGGAATTGTTTTCTGGGACCTCTACGAGGCAATGGGTGGGGAAAACAGCATGGTTAAGTTTGTGCGGGCTACGCCTGCGCTGGCTGCAAAGGATTACACGCATCTAACGTTTAAGGGCGGCAAGAAACTCGCCGGAGAACTCGTAGGCAGCATCCTGTTTGAATTGGAAAAATATGAGCAACAGGAATTACCCTGATTTTCAACGGATATTTCTTGTGGCAATGCTGCTCATGCATTTGCCACTATTCGCCTATTCGCAGATTACCGCATCTTCCACGTTCATCTCGCCTGACAACAACGTTATTGCAAATTACGCCGGACTCGAGCCGTTCTTTGAGAAACTTTACGCACTCGAAACAGGAAAGAGTTCAAGGATCAATATTGTCCATATAGGTGACTCCCATATTCAGGCCGACTATCTCACCGAAGTAGTGCGCAGAAATCTTCAGCAGGCTTTTGGAAACGCAGGACGCGGGTTGGTCGTCCCGTACCGGGTCGCAGGTACCAATGAGCCCGCAAATTTCCGAAGTGAACCTTTTGGATATTGGGATGCAAAACGCGTCGTACATCCACTCAAGCCGCTGCCTGTTGGCGTGGGCGGTATCACACTTCATACAAATGAAGGCGGTTCAGGCTTTTCAATCCGTATGACAGATACGCATATGGATTACGGGTTTAATAAGGTGACCGTGTTTGCGTCAAATGACAAAGGCAGATTTCGATTGTCAATCATGGATTCGACGCGTGCCGAGCTTGCAAGTGTTACCGGAAACGATAAAAAGGATTTCTTAAATGAGGCAATTCTATTGCCAGTTCGTTTGAACCACCTGATTCTGGAAGGAATTCGGGAGGACGACACCCAAAATCATTTCACCTTATTCGGACTGAATTTTGAGAATGACCAAAGCGGAATTCTCTACCATGCAATTGGTGTCAACGGAGCAAAGTATGAACATTACAACAAGGCCGAACTGTTTTCAAAACAAACCACGTGGCTGAGTCCGGATTTAATCATAATCTCATTGGGTACCAATGAGTCTATGGATTACCCCGGGATAAGCAGAAACCTCGCATCGGAAATCAGCAAGCTTATTGAATCCCTGCGCATTAACAACCCGGAGGTGTGCTTCATGTTGATTACTCCGCCTGATGCCTTCCAAAAGCGCGTTCGTTCAAATCCTGGAATACAAAAAGTCAGGAACGAAATTCTTTCGATTGCAGTTGAAAACGGATTGGCCTTTTGGGATATGTACCGCGTAAACGGAGGAAAAGATTCTGCCTTCCTTTGGAAAGAGAAAGGACTGCTCAGGCCCGATGGCGTGCACTTCACACGGGATGGCTATGCGCTTCAGGGCGGGATGTTGTATGAAGCAATAATGAAAAGCTACAGGGCCTATGTGGCAACTCGTAATCCTTAACCGATGAATGAGTTCTTTACATATAATCCTGAGGAACCGCTGATTTTCAGCAGTGGATTGTTTCTCCTGCTGTTTACCGGATTCCTTGTGATTTATACTGCGCTGCGCGACGAGGAACGACCAAGACTGATTTTCGTGACCTTGTTTTCGTTGTACTTCTACTATAAGTCCAGTGGATTTTTCTTTTTCCTGCTCATCAACGCAACCGTAATTGACTTCTTCCTCGCGAAAGCGATTTACTTGACGCAGGACCGGCTCAGGAAGAAATTACTTTTGGCGACAAGCCTTACCGCGAACCTGGGCGTGCTCGGATATTTCAAGTATACGAACTTTTTCTATGATACGATTTACGGATTGACCGGTGGCGAATACCAGCCCATGGACATTTTTCTTCCGGTTGGGATTTCGTTTTTTACATTTCAGTCGTTGAGTTACACCATCGACGTGTATCGCGGTAATCTTAAACCAGTTGATAGTATTCTCGACTACGCATTTTTTCTTTCGTTCTTTCCTCAGCTTGTCGCCGGACCAATCGTTCGTGCAGCAGACTTTCTTCCGCAGATCAGAAGGCGTGTAGAGATAACAGAAGCAATGCTTGGCAACGGCGTTTTTCTTATCGCTACCGGTCTCTTCAAAAAGGCAGTGATTTCAGACTATATCAGCATCAATTTTGTAGACCGGATTTTCGATGCACCAACCTTGTATACCGGGCTCGAAAACCTGTTTGCAGTTTATGGATATGCGCTGCAGATATATTGCGATTTCTCTGGCTATTCAGACATGGCAATAGGAATTGCGCTGCTACTTGGCTTTCACTTTGCACCGAATTTCAATTCGCCATATCAGTCCGTTAACATTACCGAGTTCTGGAGGCGTTGGCATATCTCGCTTTCGACGTGGCTGCGCGACTACCTCTACATTTCGCTCGGTGGTAATCGAAAGGGCAAAGTGCGTACCTATGTGAACCTGATGATAACGATGTTGCTCGGCGGCTTATGGCATGGAGCCGCGTGGCGGTTTGTTATCTGGGGCGGGCTTCACGGCCTCGCGCTAGTGGTACATAAACGTTGGTCGGAAACGTTTGGACCGCGCTTCTCCGGCCGAGCCGGCAGATTGATTGGACTATTCCTGACCTTTCACTTTGTATGTTTCTGCTGGATATATTTCCGCGCCGCGGATATCGAAACGGTTAACATCATGCTCCGTCAGATCGCGTTCAATTTCCACGTTGATGTTTTGTTTCAATTTATCTCCGGGTACCGATGGGTTGTTCTTCTGATGACCATCGGATTCTTGCTTCATTTCATCCCTGAGCATTATACAATTGAGGTGCGTTCAAGAATCATACGAATGCCACTGTCAATGAAAGCAATTTGCATCGTGGCGGTAATTGTTCTGGTTATCCAGACCCGTTCGGCAGGTGTTCAGCCCTTCATCTACTTTCAGTTCTGACGCTAGCCGAGTTTAACTTCGTTCACGAGAAGTTCGTTCTGATGGAATGCTTTTAGATTCGACAACGTAGTCTCTGCGATTTGCGCGAGCGCCTCATGCGTGAAGAACCCCTGATGTGCAGTAATCAGTACATTAGGGAAACTCGACAGGCGGGCGATTACGTCATCTTCAATAATCGTGTCCGACAGGTCGCGAAAAAATAGATTCTCTTCCTGCTCATACACATCGATTCCGAGGGAGCCAATCTTACCGGATTTCAGACCATCGACAACCGCCTTTGTGTCGATGAGCCCGCCGCGACTTGTATTGATCAGCATAACGTTGCGCTCCATTGATTCAATGGCATCCCGATTTATTATATAACGCGTATGTTCATTCAAAGGGCAGTGCAGCGATATGATATCGGATTTTGCAAAAACCTCCTTCAAATCGGCGTATCGAATACCCATCGATATCAGCGATTCATCAGGGTTGATGTCAAAGGCAACAACATCGCATCCAAAACCTTTCATGATTTTACAAAAGACCTGTCCAATGTTACCGGTACCGATTACGCCTACTGTCTTTTGATAGAGGTCAAATCCGAGTAAACCATTGAGCGAAAAGTTCTGTTCGCGAATGCGATTGTATGCCTTATGTGTCTTTCGGTTCAATGTCATGATCATTGCCACGGCGTGCTCAGCGACGGCATGAGGTGAGTAAGCCGGGACACGAACAACTTTCAAATTATATTCCTTCGCCGCCATCAGATCAACATTGTTGAATCCGGCGCACCTGAGCGCAATTACCTTTACACCCGCCTCGGTAAGCTGACGTATAATGGCTCCATTTATGCGATCGTTAACAAATGCGCAAACAGCATCGGCACCCGTGGCAAGTGTCGCTGTTTGTTCGTTGAGTTGAACGTCGAGGAACTTGATGTTGAATGCATAGCCTTTGTTGTGTTCTTCAAACGATCGTTTATCGTAAGCCTGTGTACTGAAGAAAGTGATGTTCATAACTGAATTTCTGCTTTTCGTATCTCAAATTCAATCACCCGGAAAAAAAGAAGCCCATCGGTTTGATGGGCTTCGATGATGAAAATCTCAGGAGATTAACTTCCGCACGCTTCGCAAGCGTCGGGGTTGTCCAGTGAGCATGCCATGTCTGACATCTTTTGATCGTAATCTGCAACCGGCTTCTGCTCATATTTAAGCTGCTGCTGGCCATCGGTAACTGTCACTACCGTTGCAGGATCGGTTACTTCTACAGGCGCGCCTTCCTGTGCTCTGGCAGGTTCCTCGATGGCGCTCTTGTCGAGCGTAAACTTGATCGCATCTGCTGCAGCATTCGTGCGGAGGTAGTACATGCCGGTCTTAAGTCCTTTCTTCCAGGCGTAGAAGTGCATGGAAGTCAGCTTACCAAAATTCGGATTGGTAAGGTGGATGTTAAGACTCTGCGACTGGCAAATGTATGCACCCCGGTCAGCAGACATATCGATGATTGCTTTTTGCGAGATCTCCCAAACCGTTTTGTAGATGTCCTTGATGTTTTGAGGTATCTCGGGAATATTTTGAACCGAACCGTTGGAAGCAATCAGTTTCTGACGCATCGTTTCGCTCCAGAG
>JAEZDW010000072.1 GCA_023417955.1 Bacteroidota bacterium | reverse complement strand
GCCTGTAAACAACGGGTCTGATGCTGTAGAGCTCAGCGATGAAAAACATTTCGACGTCGTTTTCCTTGATGAAAATATGCCCGGTATGTCGGGACTTGAGGCGCTCACACAAATCAAAACCAACAAGCCAAATCTTCCTGTCGTGATGATTACTAAGAATGAGGAGGAGCAAATTATGGAAGAGGCTATTGGTTCAAAGATCGCTGATTACCTGATTAAACCGTTGAACCCCAGTCAAATCCTGTTGTCGGTAAAAAAAATCCTCGATAACAAACGACTTGTTATGGAGAAAACGAACCTCGGGTATCAACAGGAATTTCGCAAGATAAGTATGGCCTTTATGGACGAGATGAACCATGACCAATGGGCCGACATTTACAAGAAACTGATTCATTGGGAACTCCAGATGGATCAGCCGGATAATGAGGAGATGGGTGACGTGCTTGAGATGCAAAAGACCGAAGCCAATGCCAACTTCGCCAAGTTCATCATCAGAAATTATGAGAGCTGGCTGAATGACGCCAATGTTGATAAACCGTTGCTTTCGCATCAGATCATGAAAAAGAAGGTCTTTCCCGAATTAAGTCAGGACAGGCCGGTTTTCGTCATACTGATTGATAACCTGCGTCTGGATCAATGGAAGATCATTGAACCAATCATTGATGATTACTTTACGATCGACAAGGAGGAAACCTACTACTCAATCCTGCCGACAACAACTGCTTATGCACGAAACGCGATCTTCTCAGGACAGTTGCCTTTGGAAATGGCGCGTACGCATCCTGACCTTTGGGTTGGTGAAGACGTAGAAGAAGGAAAGAACAATTTTGAAGATGAGTTCCTGAACAAACAAATTCGCCGGAACAATCTGAACGTGAAAATGTCGTATCACAAGATCAAGAACCTCGAGGAGGGAAGAAACCTTTCCGATACGGTGAACAACCTGTTCAAGAACGATCTGAACGTGATCGTCTACAACTTTGTGGATATGCTTAGTCACGCAAGAACAGACATGGCAATGGTTCGTGAACTTGCACCGGATGAATCGGCGTACAGGTCAATAACACGATCGTGGTTTATTCATTCGCCGTTGCTCGACATCATGAAAAAGATTTCTGAAAAACGCGCGCGCGTGGTGCTCACCACCGATCACGGTACTATCCGCGTAAAGCGTCCTTTCAAGATTATTGGCGACAGGAGCGTAAACACCAATTTGCGTTACAAACAGGGCAAGAACCTCGGGTATGACGGTGATAAGGTCATGCAGGTAGCGAAACCTGAACGGTTGTTCCTGCCCAAACCAAACGTTTCAACATCATATGTTTTTGCTATTGAGGACCAGTTCTTCGCCTATCCCAACAACTATAACTACTACGTCAATTTCTATAAAGACACTTTTCAGCACGGTGGAGTAAGCATGGAAGAGATGATCATTCCCATTATTTTCCTAAATTCGAAAAACGTCTGAATGGTAAAGCAGGGGGAGACCTTCGCGGAGGTGTCGGAGTCAGATCTGCCGGCGGTCGCGGATGAAATCGTGTCGCGTCTGAGTGAGGCGAAGGTTTGGCTGTTTCATGGCGACCTGGGGGCCGGGAAAACAACGCTTATCAAGGCGGTAGGTGATGCGCTTGGTGTGGACGACGCAATGAGCAGTCCCAGTTTTTCGATCGTGAATGAATATCATGCCGCTGCCGTTGAACGGGTGTATCATTTCGATTTTTACCGACTTCGGTCAGAAATGGAAGCGCTTGATATTGGCGTTGAAGAATATTTTTATTCCGGATATCCGTGTTTTATCGAATGGCCGGAAAAGGTACCTTCGCTGATTCCTTCGGTAAGGGGTGAAGTGACTCTGCGAATTGATAGCGAAACAACTCGAACAATAGTCATCACTGTTCATGCAGGATAAGAAGAAAACGGGGTTTGAGGCGTTGGCGAAGGCCGCCATAACCCCTCAGGAGCAATTGCTGGAAGTAAGGAGGCGCCGCCACTGTTTTTTTATCGGATTACCCCGGGAAATTTCCCTGCAGGAAAATCGCATCAGTCTTACCCCGGACGCCGTTGCCATTCTGGTTAACAACGGTCATGATGTTTATGTCGAAACCAAGGCCGGTATAGGTGCAAAGTTTACCGATAAGCAATACAGCGATGCGGGTGCCAAAATCGTGTATTCACCCCAGGAAGTCTATCAGGCAGACGTCATTCTGAAAATTGAACCACCTACGCTTGAGGAAATCGAACTCATGCACCAGGGACAAACCGTAATCTCGGCGATTCAGCTCGGTTCTATGAAGATGGAAGTGCTGCAGGCCATGACGAAGAAGAAGATCACCGGTCTTGCCTACGAATTTATTGAAGACAAGGTCGGGGGCATGCCCATCGTAAGAGCGATGAGTGAAATAGCCGGGAGTACGGTCATGCTTATCGCTGCCGAATTTCTGAGTACCGCAAACAACGGACGCGGTGTCATTCTCGGTGGTATTACCGGTGTTCCTCCAACGAAAGTAATCATCATAGGAGCCGGAACCGTCGCCGAATATGCAGCGCGCGCCGCAATAGGTATGGGTGCTGAAGTTCAGATCTTCGACAACCACCTTTACAAATTACGAAGGATTAAGCATCTGCTGGGCCAATTGGTGTACACGTCTACCATTGACACCATTACGATGAAGGAAACACTGAAGACCGCCGACGTCGTTATCGGAGCACTGCGCGCCGAGAAAGGTCGTGCGCGACACGTTGTCAGCGAAGATATGGTGATGCAAATGAAACCCGATTCGCTCATTATCGACCTGAGTATCGACCAGGGTGGGTGTATTGAGACATCTGAGATTACAACACTAAGCAAGCCCGTTTTCAGGAAACACGGCATTATTCATTACTGTGTGCCAAACGTTGCATCGCGCGTTGCTCACACCGCAGCAAATGCACTGAGCAACATTTTCACCCCGACAATCTTGCGCGCTGCAGAAGAGGGTGGTGTCGAAGCAATGATTTTTTCACACAAGTGGTTTATGAAAGGCGTTTACACCTACAAGGGGGGCCTTACCAATGAATACGTTGCCAAGAAGTTTGGCCTGAAGTACAAGAATATCGAACTGCTGATGGGCGCGGCAAGATTTTAGAGCCGCGCCAGGTTTTCTTCGATTGCTCTGATCTTTGCCTCAGCGTCTGCTTTCTTCTTGCGCTCCATTTCAACGACTTTCTGGGGCGCGCTGCTTACAAACTTCTCGTTCGACAATTTCTTGTCAACCGAAGCGACAAACCCTTTTAGATATTCAAGATCTTTTTGCAGTTCCTCGCGTTCCTTTTCCGTATCAATTCGACCCTCCATCGGGATGAAGCACTCAAGCGAACGAACAATGAATGCAGTCGCCCCTGAAGAAGGCGCTTCCTTCACGAATTTTACTTCGCTCAGGTTCGCCATTTTTTTGATGACAGGCCAGAATACCTTAATGGGGCCGTCCTCGTTTCCTTTCGTCAATAGCTGAAGCGGCTCCTTTGGTGATATTCCCTTGCTGCTACGTGTGTTTCGTATTTCTGTAATCGCCTCAAGCGCAAGTTCGCCTTCCTGGAGAATGACTTTGTCGATAGTTTCTGTCGACGGCCACGGTGCGACGATGATACATTCCTTTGCATTGCGATCCTTCAACTCGTGCCACAGTTCTTCCGTGATAAATGGCATAAACGGATGCAGTGCCTTTAGTAATGTTTCAAAGCACACAACGGTTTCTTTGTACGTCACTTCGTCAATGGGTTTGCCGTAGTCCGGCTTGATCATCTCAAGATACCACGAGCAGAAATCATCCCAGATCAGTTTGTATATGCACATCAATGCATCCGATACACGAAATTTAGTGAAGTGATCATTCAGTTCAGTGATTGCCTCACTCATCCGCGACTTAAACCATTCAAGCGCCACGCGGTTTTCCTCCGGCTGCGCTGATGAATCGGTTGTCCAGCCTTTGACAAGACGAAACGCGTTCCAGATTTTGTTTGCGAAATTACGGCCCTGTTCGACGAGCTTTTCGTCATACAGCAGGTCATTACCTGCAGGACTGCTAAACAACATTCCTGTGCGAACGGCATCAGCTCCATACTGTGAAATGAGATCAAGCGGATCCGGAGAGTTGCCAAGCGATTTTGACATCTTGCGGCCCTGCTTGTCGCGCACAATCCCTGTGAGGTATACGTTGCGGAAGGGCAGGCTGCCACGGTACTCGTATCCGGCGATGATCATACGCGCAACCCAGAAGAACAATATCTCAGGAGCGGTAACAAGATCGTTTGTCGGATAGTAATAATTCAGATCAGCGTTGCCCTTGTTTCCGTCCTTAAAAATGGTGGTGTCAAACACGGCAATAGGCCAGAGCCAGCTTGAGAACCATGTATCCATTACATCGCTGTCCTGGGTAAGTGTCGGTTTCGCCTTACCGGGAAACTTCTTCGCATATTCTTCGAAAGCCTCGGTTTCAGTTTTCGCGACAACATAGTTTCCGTCACCGTCGTACCATGCCGGAATACGATGTCCCCACCACAGCTGACGTGAAATGCACCAGTCGCGTACGTTAGCCATCCAGTGGTGGTACGTGTTCTTGAACTTAGCCGGAATGAGGCGTACGTCGTCATTCATCACATGCTCAAGTGCCGGCTTTGTAATGGTATCCATTTTAAGGAACCACTGCAGCGAAAGGCGTGGCTCAATTACGGCATCGGTTCTTTCTGAAAACCCTACGTTGCTTCGGTAATCTTCAACCTTTTCAATGCAATCTGCTGCTTCGAGATCTTTAACAATCTTCTTGCGAGCCACAAAACGGTCTTCACCAATATGCAGTTGTGCCGATTCGTTGAGGGTACCGTCTTCATTCAGAATATCGATCACAGGCAGGTTGTGTTTCTTACCCAATTCGTAATCGTTCATGTCGTGTGCAGGCGTGACTTTGAGACAGCCTGTACCGAAATCCATCGTGACATAATCGTCTTCAATAATGGGAATCGCGCGGTTGATCAAAGGAATGATTGCTTTCTTTCCTTTGAGATGCTTATACCGTTCATCGTTAGGGTTAACGCATATCGCGGTATCAGCCATAATCGTCTCCGGGCGTACGGTCGCGATCGTTACATGGTCA
>JAEZDW010000040.1 GCA_023417955.1 Bacteroidota bacterium | reverse complement strand
CTTTATAGCTGTGTCGTTCCACAAAAGTGTGGATTGTTTCACCGTATGTTTTAATCGAGGCGACGACCACTTCGCCGAATTCGTCTTTAAGGACCCTGGGTTCCATTGCACTTTCTGCGCCCCGGCGAATAGTCTCCATGTAGGATTTCGTGGCGTCGTCGACCCAAAGGGCGAGCACCTTCACGCCGTCGCCGTGTTGATGTACATGTCTTGCGATATCAGATTCGGGCGAGAGGGGCGAGGTTAGTACGATTCTGATTTTGTCTTGTTGCAGCACATACGATGCGCGATCGCGTACTCCTGTCTCGGGTCCGGCATACGCAACCAGTTGAAAGCCAAGGGTGTGCTGATAAAAAAGCGCTGATTGTTTGGCGTTGCCGACAAAAAACTCGATATAATCGGTGCCATTAAGTGGAAGAAAATCCGCCTGCATAGGGTTAATGAGTTAGGCCGTAAAATTAGCTGATTCCGGACTTGGTTGAAAACGATTTCGATTCAATTCCAAGCCACTCCGAGCGGCCAAGAAACTTCGCGTGCAATCCCCATTATTTGATTTTTTTTGCCAATTTGGAGCCCGAAAAGAATGCACGAAAGCCTTATGGATATAAAAGCCCTCGATGCCGCTTTACAAGCAATTGAAGCCAAAAGGGATCAACTTGGGAAGCTGGACTATAACAATCCGCAGTACGACGATCTGGAAGAACAACTTCACGATCTTGAAGATGATTTCCAGGACACTTACGGTGAATACCTTGAAGACGCACTGCAGAAGGTACACGACGAAATTTGTCCGGACACCGACGTACTTCTGCCCATTGCCTATGTGGGAAAAGGCGTTTTCGTCGAAGTCGATAAATATCCGGGTAAGGATACGAAACTCATTCTTGCGAGCAACCCTACGCGTATTTTGTTCACAGTAGGGAAGGAGAAGCAGGAAGTCGTTTGGACGGCGAAGTAAGCAGTCGCCTCTCTATTTAAATCCAAGTTTTTCCCGAACGCGATCAAGGACTTGCCGGGCTATTACTCTTGCCCTGGCTTCGCCTTCTTCAAGTTTTTTGTCCAGCGCGTTGGTATCGCTCATGTAGTAATTAAACGTTTCGCGCTGTTTGCTGAATTTGTCGATTATCAACTCAAACAACTCTTTTTTGGCGTGACCGTAGCCAAAGTTTCCGGCGAGGTATTTTTCGCGTAATGCATGTTTCTGCTCCGCAGTGGCGAGCAGACTGTATATAGCGAATACGTTGTCTGTATCGGGATTCTTCGGTTCTTCGAGTGGCGTGCTATCCGTGATGATGGTTTTAATCTGCTTCAGCAACTCTTTCTCGGGGAGGAAGATGTCAATGATATTGCCGTAAGATTTGCTCATCTTTTGGCCGTCGGTGCCGGGTATTGTCATCACCGTTTCTTCTATTTTGGCTTCGGGCACAATGAACGTTTCGCCGTACTGGTTGTTGAAAGCGGTTGCAATATCACGGGCAATCTCAAGGTGCTGACGCTGATCCTTCCCAACGGGCACGAAATGCGCGTCATACAGTATGATGTCTGCTGTCATCAGCACCGGATAGGTGAAGAGCCCTGCATTAACATCTGAAAGTTTCTCTGATTTATCCTTGAATGAATGCGCATTGGCAAGCATTGGGAACGGTGTAAGACAATTGAGGTACCATGTCAGTTCACACACTTCAGGAATGCGGGACTGGCGGTAGAGGAAATTTTTCTCAATATCGAATCCGAAGGCTAGCCAGGCGGCTGCAACAGCTCGTACGTTGTTGGTTCGTGTCTCCGAATCTTTGATTGTGGTCAGCGAATGAAGGTCCGCAATGAAAAAGAAAGACTCGTTACCGGGTTTCTTCGAAAGCTCAATAGCCGGAATGATCGCACCCAGAAGATTGCCAAGATGAGGACGCCCACTACTTTGTATGCCTGTAAGAATTCTTGCCATAGTGCAAATAAAATAAAATAAAGCTGAACTGATTTAGTTTTACATTTGTGTCAATAAAAAATTGCCAATGAATCGTTTTGCCTTCATCTTCATGCTCCTCTCGTCAGGGGTGTTGTTCGCACAACAGGTAAAAGTCATGCAGTTTCGCGAAGAGAAGTTCGACTTCGGAACCGTGAAAGAAGATGGCGGTCCCGTGATGCATGAATTTCTTTTCACAAACACGTCCAGCAAGCCCGTTACAATTATAAACGTGCAGGCTTCCTGTGGATGTACGACTCCTGCGTGGACCAAAGATCCGGTTCCGCCGGGTAAGACGGGATTTATCCAGGCGAGCTACGATCCGCGCGGGCGACCCGGCTTTTTTAACAAAACCCTAACTGTTTCTTCGGACGCAGAAACCAACCCGGTGATTCTGCAAATTCAGGGCATCGTGTCAACAGGAGGCGTTGGATCTGAAGCCGAATATCAATATGTCACCGGCAACTGGAAGTTTAAGTCATCGCTCTTCAATATGGGCAAGGTCTATCTGAATGGAGATCCGGCTGTCCGCGATTTTCCATTCCTGAATGCAGGTGTAAACCCTGTTCAGATTACAAAGGTGGTTGCACCTGACTATATCAAGGTAGAGGTTAATCCAGCAACCATTGCTGCAAAGGAGCAGGGACATGTTAAGATTATTTACGATGGAAAGAAACGAAACCGTTATGGACATCAGAATGATAATGTTGAAATCCATACGGATGACGAACTGGAGCCCATAAAGTCGTTCACGGTATATGCAACGCTCGAAGACTACTTTGGTGAACTCAAACCAGAGGACATGGCGAAGGCGCCGCGTCTTTCACTGAGTGCTTCTTCTCTGGATATGGGCCGGGTGCGCGATAATTCGACGATTGTACGCGAGATTACGATTTCAAACAGCGGCCGGGGTGTGTTGAACATTCACGAGGCGCAACCAAATTGTTCGTGTGTCTCTGCGGAGATCGAAAAAACTACACTGAAGCCTGGTCAAAGTACGACGATGAAAATCAGGTTCGACAGCCACGGTAGAAAAGCCTCTCAGCTTAAGGCCGTTACGCTATACAGCAACGATCCACAGAATCCGGTTCAGCGATTTACGTTTTCGGCCTACGTCGAGAACTAAACCCCGTTCGGACGTTAAGAGAATGCAGGGATTCCTGTGATTGTGTGGCCCAGTATCAGAAGGTGAATGTCGTGTGTTCCCTCGTAAGTAACAACTGATTCCAGGTTTGCCATATGCCGCATCATCGGATATTCGCCGGTGATACCCATACCGCCATGTATTTGACGTGCCTCCCGCGCGATATCCAACGCCATCGCTACGCTGTTACGCTTCGCCATGGATATCTGCGCTGTTGTGGCTTTCCCTTCGTTCTTTAAAACGCCCAGACGCCAATTGAGAAGTTGGGCCTTTGTTATTTCCGTAAGCATCTCTGCGAGTTTCTTCTGCACAAGCTGAAATGACGCAATGGGCTTGCCGAATTGAATTCTTTCTGCTGCATATTTTCGGGCTGATTCATAGCAGTCCATCGCCGCGCCGACTGCACCCCATGCAATTCCATAACGCGCGCTGTCAAGGCACATAAGCGGTGCTCCGAGACCGCTCTTGCCAGGCAGCAGATTTTCCTTTGGCACTTTTACGTTATCGAAGACGAGTTCGCCGGTCGTGCTTGCACGCAGGGACCACTTGCCATGGGTTTCAGGCGTGGTGAAGCCCTCCATACCGCGTTCGACAACCAAACCATGGATGCGGCCCTCTTCATTCTTTGCCCACACCACAGCAACATCGGCTTTGGGTGCGTTTGATATCCACATTTTTGCGCCGTTGAGCAGGTAGTGGTCGCCCATGTCGCGGAAGTTGGTGACCATTCCGGCCGGGTTCGAACCGAAATCAGGTTCGGTAAGACCAAAGCATCCCAGCCATTCGCCTGACGCCAGCTTTGGCAAATACTTCTTGCGTTGCGCTTCGTTACCAAACTGGTAGATGGGATACATCACAAGTGAACCTTGTACGGATGCTGTTGAGCGCATCCCGGAGTCCCCGCGTTCAATTTCCTGCATGATAAGGCCGTAGGAGATGTAGTCAAGACCACCGCCGCCGTACTCGGCCGGTATCGTTGGTCCAAAGGCGCCTATGTCGCCGAACTTCTTAACGATTTCGTACGGGAAATGCGCACGCTGCGCCCAGTCTTCGATGTACGGAGAAATTTCTTTCTTAACGAATTCGCGGATGGACGAGCGAATGAGTTTCTGCTCCTCTGTTAACAGATCATCCAACTGGTAGAAATCGGGATGATCAAAATCGTCCTGCCGCATGGACTTTTTAGACACAGCATCAGCGGAGCCGGTTGAATTCACCATAGCTTTGGGTTAATCGTTATTCCGAAGTTGGAAAAAATCACCGGCTGTTTGATCGCTAATACGTCCCGGTTAAAAATTCTCTTAACTTCGGGGCTAATTTACGCATCTTATTCTAATTAGATGGAAGAACAAACGGTTGAACCCGAATTAATTGAGCAACTAAAGAAGCTTCGAGCCAAGTACAATGCGATGGGGCAGGACCTGTCCAGCTACCTTGACGGGCTCCTTTATTCGGACTATCTGACCTATTGGGACTATATCCACCTGGATACGCTGCTCAGCCTTCAAACTCCGAAGACGCATTTTCCTGATGAGCATGTTTTCATCATTTATCATCAGATTACTGAGCTGTATTTCCGGCTCATTAATCACGAGCTCGCGCAGATTGCAGAGCACCAGCACCCCGATGAGGATTTCTTTCTGGAACGGGTTGATCGCATCGTTCTGTATTTCCGCAACCTTGAGAGCAGCTTTGACATCATGGTCAAAGGCATGGAGCGCGAGCAGTTTCTCAAGTTTCGTATGGCGTTGCTGCCGGCCAGCGGATTTCAATCTGCTCAATACCGTTTAATCGAAATCAGTTCAACTGACCTCATCAATCTGGTGAATGCACAGTCACGGCAGGAAATGGCGGGCAAGGATGTTCGCACTATGCTTGACAACATTTACTGGAAAAGTGGCGCTACTGAACTGGCCACCGGGAAAAAAACATTAACGCTTCAACAGTTCGAAGAGAAATACATGGAGGATTTCCGCGAGCATGCAATCAAGAATGAAACGACGAACCTGAGGCAGCTATATCTGAAATTTTATAAGCACAGCGCGCGCAAGGATGAAATCGTTGAGAAGCTGCGTTCGTACGACCATCTTGCAAATGTGCTTTGGCGTCTTGCACACCTTAAGACTTCAGGCCATTACCTGAAGCGCGATCCGGATAACATCGCTGCAACCGGGGGAACAAACTGGCAGAAGTATCTGCCCCCGCGTTATCAGAAGATCATGTTCTTCCCTGAATTGTGGAACGAACAGGATACAGAGGAATGGGGTAAAGCTGCTGTCATCCGCGCACTCCGCTAGTTCCTGTCCGTTTCATCAAAAAACGTTACCTTTGCTGAGGCCTTAACACATGCCCGTGAGATTTTTTTTTGTTTTCGCCGGCTTCTTCTTCTTATGCGGCGTTTCCGGCCGCACGCAAGGCTTCACGCGGCAAACATGGCATGATCCTCAGAAGAAAAACCTCAAGGAAGTTTACCAGGTAAAAGACACTGTGTCCAACATCCTTCATGGCAGATACATTTCCTATTTTCTGAACGGTAAGACTGAATCAAAAGGCCAGTTTACCAACGATGAAACATCCGGTGTGTGGGAATTCTATTACGAAACCGGTACACTCAAGATGCGCGGTATCCTTTTCAAAGGTGCGAACTATGGCTTGTGGGAATACTTCTATGAAAGCGGTCAGAAAAGTATGGAGGGTATCATCTATGGTAAGAAGCGCGAAGGGGAGTGGAAAATGTATTACGAGAACGGCCAGGTTAAGGAAGTGGGTGAATACGAAGACAACAAACGCACCGGCGTGTGGAAATCCTATTATGAAGACGGGGCTTTAAAAAGCTCCTGCGAATATGAGGACGATCACGGCAAACAAGTCGACTACTATCACTCTGGTAAAATCCTCGGGTCCGGACCACGTACCGGAAACAGAAACTCCGGTCATTGGGTGTATTACCAGGAAGATGGTGCGATGCAATCGGAGGGCGATTATCTCAATGGCAAGAAACATGGCAACTGGATCACGTATTATCCTTCCGGCAAAGTTGCGTCCACAGGACGGTATGAAAATGATGAGCCTCAGGGAACGTGGGTCTACACGTACGAAGACGGTACAGTGAGTGCCACCGGTGATTACGCAAATGGACAGAAGCACGGGGCATGGAAAACTTATTCGGCACATGGCAAGCTTACGAGTGAAGGACAATACAACAAAGGGACGGGTGAATATCGTGAGTTCCATAACAATGGTACGATAAAGACCAAGGGTGGAATTGAAGACGGGAAGCGCCACGGCAGATGGGAGTTTTATCGTGAGGACGGGACACGTGAGGGCTACTGCGACTACAACCGCGACAAAGGAACATACTTCGGCTACTACCCGAACGGGAATCTTCATACGAAAGGTCAGCTTGAAGGAGACCTTAAGATGGGCACATGGGAGATCTATGATGAGAAGGGTTCCTTATCAGGATATTACAAGCCTTTTTATGAAGACAAGAAACTCGCGGAAGAGATAACGACCCTCGCATCACGAAAGGCCAATACGCCCAAGAAGACGAAAGCGCGACGTAGTTGGTTCACTGAAAGGAATAATGAATTCAAAGGGGTGATCGCCGCTACAAACCCGTTGTGGCTTGCTGCTGGCAGAATCCCTTTTGGAATTGAATTCTATCAGGAGGAACGACTTGGTCATGAATTTGAATTTATCGGCATTCGGGATCCTTTTTTTAAGGGCGATCACGATATCGCCGCTGGTAAGAAGTTCGAGCGCGGCTACAGCGTTGCGATTAAGCAGAAGTTTTACAATCCGGTGCGGGCCGGAATGTGGTACTTCGGCCATGAAATCCGTTTTACAAATCTCGGCCATTTTGTAAACCAGCCGCTGGTCGCAAATCCGGACAACATCTTTACATTTAATGCCGTGGAGCAACGGATTCAATGGGGGCCGCTGTTAGGCTATCGCGTGATGCGAAAAAACGATGCGAAAGGTTTTACTGTTGATGTATTCGTGTCGGGCAATATCGGAATCCGACAGACCGATGTGGATCCGAATTACGCTACCTTCTTTGAAAATCTGAAACAATCAAAACTTGCAACGACGTTCAATTTTGGATTGAATATCGGGAATGTTTTCTCATACTAGATGGTTTAAGAGCCATCCTGTTGATCAAACCTGTAAAGGATAAATACCTTTCACTATGAAAATCGCAGAAGTTGTTTTGCAGCCTCGTGAAGCATTTGATGATGCCCTGTTTCCAGAGGTACTCTACAACAAATTAGGCATTCCGCCTGATGGTGACGTAGTCATTAAGCCGATAAAGCGTTCGATCGATGCACGCGGCAAGAACGTGGTAATTAGAATGCAGTGCGAAATTGTTTCGCGGGATGAACTAACTCCCGGTACCGGGCGTGGAGTTGATTATCCTACCGTGCACAACGCATCTTCCGTTGTTATTGTCGGGAGCGGACCCGCCGGGCTTTTTGCCGCATTGCGCCTTATTGAATTTGGATTGAAACCGGTGTTGTTGGAGCGCGGCAAGGACGTACGCGCAAGGCGACGCGACCTCGCGGCGATAAACAAGGATCATGTCGTCAACGAAGATTCAAATTATTGTTTCGGAGAAGGCGGCGCAGGAACGTATTCCGATGGCAAGTTGTACACGCGATCAAAAAAACGCGGAGATGTACGGAGGATACTTGAAATCATGGTTGCGCATGGTGCCAGAGAAGATATTCTATTTGATGCTCATCCGCATATAGGAACCAACAAGCTACCACTCTTGATTGCTGCCATACGTGAAACTATCCTGAGATGTGGTGGCGAAATACACTTTAATACACGCGTTACCGATCTGATTGTCGATGCGGATGGCGTCAAAGGTGTTGTCACTGCCAGTGGCAACAAAATAATGGGAGAGGGAGTTATCCTGGCGACGGGACACAGTGCGCGCGACATCTTCCGGTTATTACACACAAAGGGAATTACCATTGAATCAAAACCATTTGCACTCGGTGTGCGCGTGGAGCATCCTCAAACCCTGATTGACAAAATTCAATATCATTGTGCAGGTGACCGCGGACCGTGGCTTCCGGCATCGTCATACGCACTTGTTCATCAGGCCAACGTTCACGCCACTCAAAAGGGCGTGTTTTCATTTTGTATGTGTCCCGGTGGATTTATTGTACCATCAGCCACTGCGCCTGGTGAGGGCGTCGTAAACGGCATGAGTCCTTCACGGCGCGATTCTCGTTTCGCAAATTCGGGCATCGTCGTTGCAGTTGACGAAAATGATTTCGCAAAGTTTTCAGACGCAGGACCACTCGCTGCTTTGGAATTTCAGGCATCCGTTGAGCAACTGGCATGTGAAGTCGCCGGCGGTACACAACGTGCACCAGCCCAAAGGTTGGTTGACTTTCTTGAGAACCGCGTATCGTCTTCACTTCCGGAAACGTCCTATCAACCGGGACTTGTTTCCGTTGACATGCGTTCTGTATTACCTGATTTCATTGCCGGTGCGCTTAAACAGGGGTTCAGGAATTTTGGCTCAAAGATGAAGGGGTATCTAACCAATGACGCACAGATCGTTGGGGTGGAGAGCAGGACGTCATCACCCGTTAGGATACCACGCGATCCTGAGACTCTGCAGCATACCCAAATAAAGCGCTTGTACCCTTGCGGGGAGGGGGCGGGTTACGCCGGAGGAATTGTATCAGCTGCTATGGATGGCGAGCGTTGCGCGGAGGCGGTGGCGCAATTGCTTGGAAAAAAGCATCACGCGGGTGTATCCACGTGATGCGTATGTGCCATCATTCGCCGGCTCCGAGCCACGCATCGCGCAGGGCTAGTTGTTCTTCGGTTGCCTCGGGGTTTGGTTGAATTACATGTCTGCGTGTCATCTCAACTTTTTTAACGGGC
The DNA here is from genome assembly GCA_023417955.1 of Bacteroidota bacterium. Taxonomy (GTDB): domain Bacteria; phylum Bacteroidota; class Bacteroidia; order Cytophagales; family Cyclobacteriaceae; genus Ohtaekwangia. The sequence goes on along the minus strand of JAEZDW010000040.1, from coordinate 7,589 downwards.
GCACTCAGATCGACTTCGCGGATCTGACCAGACTCATCCTTTCGAAGAACCTTGTATTTGATCGTATCTGTTTCAGGCAAAGCCTGATAATGTTTTTGAAGGTAGTTGCCGAGTTCCGGCCCAATGTCAGGCAATGGTTCGCCGTTGATAGAAACGAAAATATCACCTTCCTTAAATCCAAGTTCCTTACCCAGGGCGTTTTGTCTTGCTGTTGATGCAATCTTCAATTTGGGTTTCTCTTCATCTTCCGTGATTCCAAGATCGCTACCGTAAAATCCCATGCTGTAGTCTTCAAATTTCTGTTCTCTCTCGTAAACAATTCCGACGAGTTGAAAAATGTCGGCTAGTGGCAACGCATCTGCACCGCCAACATGCTTTGAAAGGAATACGCCGATCTCCGGATACGTCATCTCTGTAATGATGTCAAATAACTTTGCATCTTCAAATGCCTTGTCCTTTCCAAATTTCTTCGATAGATCCAGCATCAAATCGCGCAGGTTGTATTTGCCTTGTGACAGTGACATGAGCTTAATGTCGAGGCACATTGCAATAAGAGCACCTTTTTGATAAACGTTATAGAACTGATCGTGATACTTGTCAAGGGTATTTTGACTGATTTCAGTAAATGGAACATCATCTATGAACTGATCAGCGGTGATCATTTTTTCATACAGCACATTTATGTATTCGTCGCGTGATATTATCCCGTGTTTCACCTGAACCGTACTCGCGAAATATTCAGTCACACCTTCGTACAACCAAAGGTGGCGTGACATCTCCGGATTATTGAAGTCGAAGTTTGCGATTTGTTCAGAATGAACAGTCAACGGTGTGAGTATGTGAAAGAATTCATGTGCCGCAACGTCCTGCAGCTGACTGTTGATTTCATTTATAGACATTTCAGGCATGTAATACAGCGACGAGTAGGAGTGCTCGAGTGCACCATAGCTGACTGTCGGTTGATCAGTAAAGTAAAATATGAATGCGTACTTGTCGACGGGAAGCTTTCCTCCGAGAAATTTTGTTTGTGCTTCCAGTATTTCGCGAATGCTTTCTGCAATTTCCTTAGCAGTAATCTTGTTGTTCGGCGAATAGGAACCGATTAGCACTTCGGCATTCGCTGCGCGGATAATGGCCGTATCGGGTTTCGCGAACATCAGTGGCGAATCGATCAGTTCGTCGTAATCACCCGTCCGAAAAACATCAACAGCTTTCCCTTTCGACGGTTCGTTCTTTTTCTCGGGCTTTGCGATCTTGAATGGCGCTCCGGTTTGGACCGGTATCAATCCCGTGCTTCCGTAAAAGTCTTCGTTGCGGACAACGCGAATCTGAAACGGAATATCTTTCATGTCCTTGATGTAGCCGAAGAACCCGCTCGTGTTAACAATGAAATTCTTGCCGTCTTCGATATTCGTTCCTGCCGGCCAGAAAATCTCGGGGCCATCAACCTCCGTATCAAAGGAATCGTCTACCCAATAACTGATCCTTACGAGTTTTCCCGCGTTTTTGATTTTCCATGTGTTCACGTCAACTTTTTCAACGGGAAGTTGTTTACCTTTCTTATCGAGTGCCTTAAAGTCGTTAACAAATCGGCCATAGTCAGCAATTGCATAGGTTCCGGGAACAACTTTAGGCATGTAAAAGGTTATCTCATCAGGTAAATTATTCGGCACCTGTAGTTCTACATAAACACGATCTTCCACGACGTGTGTTAAATCGAGTGTGTAGTCGTATGTGCCTGACTTATTTTGAGAGAATAATGAGCCATTGAGACAGATGGCTATAATCAGGAAACTAATTCGCATGTTGCTATATTTTTTTGCGAAGATAACTTTATTTATTTGCCGGTGGCGGTAATTTAATCCAGCGGCTTAAAGCGCGTTCTATGGGAAAGAAGACTGTAATTATTGGTGCCACCCCGGACCGTTCACGGTATGCCTACCTGGCAGCTCAGATGCTTCAGGAGTACGGCCATGATTTCGTACCAGTAAGTATAAAAACGGGGGAGGTATTTGGCAGACAAATCCTTGATCTCAGGCAAAAGCCGGCGATTGACGACGTTGATACCGTCACGATGTATATCGGTACGCGCAACCAGGCCGAATGGATGGACTACATTCTGAGTCTCAAACCTAAACGTATCATTTTCAATCCGGGAACAGAAAACGATGCGTTTGCCGGGCTCGCTGAAAATGAGAATATAGAGGCGTTAGAAGCGTGCACGCTCGTGATGCTGCGAACCGGTCAATATTAGAACTCTACCTGCGTGGCTGGTTTTCCTTTTCAATCGCGATTACGCTGACGCAGACGATTTTCCATTGGCCCTTTACTTTTTCAAGCACCCGGACTTCGGCCTGGGGCTGGCGACGCGTATTGTCATTCACTTTTTGAGTAAATCGCGCATACGCACCATTGCCAAAAACTTTGATGTCGTGCCAGGTCCTGTCGATCCTGGCAGGGGAGGGTTTCGCAGTACGGAAATAGGAAGCAAACCCTTCGTGGATCGCTTGCCATCCTGAGAAACTGTTAACGTCGGTTGTGTCAGCGAATGACCAGAAAGCGTACGGTTCATGAACCCAGCTGTCAGCCCAGGTCTTCTGATCGATTTCGAAAAACGCCTTCGTCTCTCTTTCTATGAGCGCTTTAATTGCCTCGATGTCTTTCTTCTGCCCGAATGCAGTAATCGTCGAGGCACACAGAATTACGGGAATAAGAAGCCGGATGGTTTTCATAGTGGTTCGATTTGGGAGTGCATTAGTAATTTACCCAGAAAGGACCACATTTCAATCGTTTCCAGAAGGATTTTGGTCATGGCAGGCGACCATCCTGTCCGGATAAGCGCTATCTCCGAACCTGAAGTTTACTATCCGGAAACTTTGGATGCGTATGCCTCAAGTTTGCCGATTTCCTGATCGATCATGTACAAACCAACACCCTGTTCGCCGATCAATTCGAAGAGTTCAACTGCACGACGCGCAATAGTTTCTTCTTCACGTTGTTCCATGACGTACCACTGCAGGAAGTTGAACGTCGCGAAATCTTTGATCTGAAAACAATGGTCTACAATGGAGTTGATGGATTTGGTGACATCAAGTTCATGGTGCAAAACGGTTTCAAAAACTTCGCGCAGGTTCTCGAAGGAATGCTTGAGTCCCGTTATCTCCGGCTGTAGTGCCTGGCCACCTGCGGCGTTCACATAACGGAACAGTTTCAGCATATGCATGCGTTCTTCTTCAGCATGCTTGTAAAGAAAATCGGAGGATACTTCATAGCCGTGGGTCTCACACCATGATGCCATGGAGAGGTATGCAGCAGATGACTTGCCTTCCATCATTATCTGCTTGTTCAGCAACTTTTCTGTTTCTTCGGTTATCGATCTCTTGGGAGTGATTTTTTGCTTTTCCATAATTCAATGATCATTTAAACAAATGTACTGCATGTTATTCTGATTGTCACGGGTTGCCGGCAACGGTGAACAATCGGATCAATAAAAAAAAGCCGCACTGGGCGGCTTTTCAAGAGTCTACTTCTTTCGTTTTGCGCCACTTTTGGCTTTGGCCGACGACTTCTTCGCGGTCACTTTTTTGACCACTTTCTTAACAAGTTTTTTGGCCTTTCTCGCTGCGTCTCCTGCCAGCACCTTAACCACTTTACGCAATGAAACCTTTCCTTTCTTAGCAGGTTTCTTTGCCGCTGCCTTTTTCGCTACCGCTTTAGGTTTTGCTTTAGACACGGTCTTAGCTTTCCTGGATGCTGCCACTTTCTTAAGCGATGTTGCCTTTCCAGCTTTTGTTACAGCTTTGCTCGCAGCCTTTTTCCTGGTACCAGGCTTCGCTGCAGTCCTGGCAACCGCTTTCTTCTCAGCTTTCTTGATCGCCTTTACAGAAGCTTTCTTTTTCTCGACGCGCTTCTGAACGACGGTCTTGCCAGGGGGCTTTGTTGTCGGAGCAAGGTCTTTTTTCTTTTCTGACGCGAATTTTTCAGCCATCAGATTGAGGGCAGATCCCGCTTTGAACCATTGGATCTGGCTGGCATTATACGTATGATTGACCTGTATTTCGTCTGTTGTTCCATCCGCATGGTGGAGAACAAGCGACAGGGGTCTGTCCGGTGCAAATGTTGTCAATCCAACGATATCGATTACATCGTCTTCCAGAATCTTGTCGTAGTCGTCCTTGTTCACGAACGTCAGCGCAAGCATTCCCTGCTTCTTGAGGTTTGTTTCGTGGATACGCGCGAAAGACTTCACAAGGATGGCGCGAACACCGAGGTGCCGTGGCTCCATTGCTGCGTGTTCGCGAGAAGAACCCTCGCCATAGTTTTCATCACCAACGACGATTGATCCGATACCCTGAGCCTTGTATGCGCGTTGTACCTGCGGAACTTCATCGTAGGTTCCGACCAACGTATTCTTTACACTATTGATTTGGCCATTGAAGAAGTTGGTAGCCCCGATAAGCAGGTTGTTGGAAATGTTATCGAGGTGACCCCGATACTTGAGCCACTTTCCGGCCATCGAGATATGGTCAGTTGTACACTTGCCTTTAGCTTTGATAAGCAGACGAAGACCCTTGAGGTCTGTGCCTTCCCATGGTTTGAACGGATCGAGTAGCTGGAGACGATCTGAAGTCGGACTTACCTTAACTTCGACCTTGCTACCATCGCTGGCAGGGCCCACGTAACCGGGATCCTTTACGTCAAATCCCTTTACAGGGAGTTCATCGCCGGTAGGAGGGTCGAGTTTAACCTGCTCACCTCTTTCGTTGATGAGGTAATCAGTTTCCGGATTGAAAGCGAGGTTACCTGCAATTGCCAGTGCTGTAACTAATTCGGGAGAGCCAACAAATGCATATGTGTTGGGGTTGCCGTCGTTTCGTGACTGGAAGTTCCGGTTGAAAGAGTGAACAATTGTGTTCTTCTCGCGTTTGTCGGCACCCACGCGATTCCACATACCGATACAGGGTCCGCATGCGTTGGCAAAAACTTTAGCACCGATCTTGTGGAAAGTGTCAATAAATCCGTCACGTTCGATAGTATAACGCACTTGTTCAGAACCTGGCGTAATCGTGAATTCTGCCTTGGTCTTAAGACCTTTTTCAGCCACCTGGCGGGCGAGACTCGCCGCCCTTGAGATGTCTTCGTACGAAGAGTTGGTACACGAACCGATCAGGCCAACTTCAACCTTCAATGGCCAGCCATTCTTTTCTGCTTCCTCTTTCAACTTTGAAATAGGAGTTGCCAGATCTGGTGTAAACGGACCGTTCAAGTGCGGTTCAAGTTCCGACAGGTTGATCTCGACAACCTGATCAAAGTACTGTTCAGGGTTTGCATATACTTCAGGGTCACCTGTCAGGTGTTCCTTGATTTCATTAGCCATTTGCGCGACTTCGGCGCGACCGGTAGCGACAAGGTAACGCTCCATAGACTCGTCATAACCGAATGTAGACGTGGTTGCACCAACCTCGGCGCCCATGTTACATATGGTACCTTTACCGGTACAGCTAAGTGCCTGGGCACCTTCTCCGAAGTATTCAACTATAGCACCGGTACCGCCTTTTACGGTGAGAATTCCGGCAACTTTGAGGATAACGTCTTTTGCAGAGGCCCAGCCGCTCAACTTACCCGTAAGTTTAACGCCAATGAGTTTCGGAAACTTCAGTTCCCAGGCCATTCCTGCCATTACGTCTACGGCATCTGCACCTCCAACACCAATGGCAACCATTCCTAAACCACCAGCATTTACCGTATGAGAATCTGTTCCGATCATCATACCACCGGGGAATGCATAGTTTTCAAGCACAACCTGGTGAATAATTCCGGCTCCGGGTTTCCAGAATCCGATACCATATTTATTCGATACGGATGAGAGGAAATCGAAAACCTCTTTGCTTTCTTTCGTTGCTGCTGTAAGATCTTCTTCGGCACCGGTTTTGGCCACGATCAGGTGATCGCAGTGCACGGTTGAAGGTACGGCGACTTTAGGTCTGCCGGCTGACATGAATTGAAGCAGAGCCATTTGCGCAGTTGCGTCCTGCATGGCTACCCTGTCAGGCGCAAAATCGACGTATGATTTTCCCCGGCCAAAGTTTTCTGAACGCTGGTCCTGATGAAGGTGCGAATACAGGATTTTTTCAGAGAGGGTCAAAGGGCGGTTTACTACTTGCCTCGCTTTTGCAATTCGCGATGGCATCTCCCTGTAAACTGCCTTAATCATGTCAAGATCAAATACCATAATTGTTGTTTTAAAAACCGCTGCTAAAGTAATGATTTTTTCTTCCTAATGAAGGGCCGCTTCGGACTTAACGGAACTTGCCGCGTTGACGTGGTCCCTTATCTTATCCAACAGCAGATTCAGTTGACGGGTTTCTTCATCGGTGAGGTTTTTGAGCAGCGCTTCGAATTCTTCGACTGGCTTTTCCATTTCGCGAAGGAGTTGCAGACCTGCTTCCGTGATGGTCACTTCAACGGCGCGTTTGTCTTTCTCAGCGCCCTTGCGACTTACAAGTTGCTTGAGGCGGAGGCGTTCCACGATGCGCGAGGCGTCAGACATTTTATCGAGCATACGGTCGCGAATCAGATTCACTGATGCGTGCCCCGGATGCTGACCGCGAAGGATACGCAGCACGTTGTACTGCTGCCGGGTAATATCATACTGCTTAAACAGCATATTCATCCGGTCCTGGATGAAGTACGAAGTATAAAGAATGTTAAGAATAGCCTTCTGCGACTCGTTGCGGAATTTTTGTTGGATGTCGTTTTCGAGGGACATAAAATGATAACTGTTAAGGGTGTTTTTTTATGTTCCGAAGTTAAATCAATTCCGTTTGAATTGAACAACAATCCAATCAAAAAAGCTAAACAAGCGAATGATCGTTACTTATTTGCTATTGATGTAATTCAGGAACTCCCGCTTGACGTTTTCGTCGTTGAACTTACCTGAAAAATAGGCTGTCCCGGTCTTGCTGTTGGTGTCTCCGACGCCTCTGGACGCCACGCACATGTGGTTTGCATCGATTACCACCCCGACATTTCCGGTATGCAGTACCCGCTCGATCTCTTTGCCTATCTGTACCGTTAGCCGCTCCTGAACCTGGGGACGTTTGGCAAAGTATTGAACGATCCGGTTGATCTTCGAAAGCCCGATTACCTTGCCGTTCGAGAAATAGGCGACGTGAGCCTTGCCATAAATGGGTACGAAGTGGTGCTCACAATGCGAATAGAAGGTGATGTCTTTTTCGACCAGCATCTGGTCATAATTGTATTTGTTCTCGAATAAACGGGCATGGGGCCTGTTCCTGGGATTCAGCCCGCTGAAAACTTCCTTGACATACATCTTCGCCACGCGCTTTGGGGTGCCGCTTAAACTGTCATCTGTGAGATCAAGCCCGAGAATGTGCATGATCTCGCGAAAATGTTTTTCGATCCGGACGATCTTCTCGTCGTCATCGAGTTCGAATGCGTCCTCGCGCAGGGGCGTCTCAAAAGATGAGCCCACGTGATCATCCGCCAGGTCGTCGTCGATCTTGTTAAGTGGCTGGATATTCAACGAAATTTCTTTCTGTCTCATACAAGGTAATTTTCAGGTCTAA
>JAEZDW010000339.1 GCA_023417955.1 Bacteroidota bacterium | reverse complement strand
AGTATACACACTTTCCAGGCGTGCTCCTTCAACCACTCGGACACCTCTCCGGATAAGGGGCACAAAGAAATCAATAAAAACGACAGATTCCAAGAAGCGCGGTTGGAAAAGGACCTTCCGGTGGGATAACCAAATTCCCACCAGGCTTGTCGTGTTTTCCGAAGATGTGGACGTTGAATCGACGGTTGTGGCAGGACCTACTTAGCCACATTGCTTGGAAACGCACTAATTCTTCCTGGGTGTTTGTCAATTACTTAGACAGGAAGTCGGGTGCAGGTGTGTTTTAATGCACATTAAGTCGTGACTTTTTTCGGCTTTTCTTATTCTATTCCAAATTTTCTCACGCTGGTGCCGACAGTAGAAAAATTTTGTAAAAAGTGTTTAGAAATCGACAAAACGTTTAATTTTGGCGCTTTCAAAGCTTTACTTAAACCTTCAACTATGAAAAAATTACTTGCGATCTTCGCTCTCGTAGGGGTACTGGCGTCCTCTACACTCTCGGCACAGGATACTACAGAATCTGCTACTGAGGAGCAGCCTGCCCCTACGGAACAGCCCACAACGACGGGATCTGCATCTGATGCGGGCTCAGGCGAAGACCAATCCTTTCACGAAGTAATCAAAGAGCAATTTATCGCGGGAGACGTGAACTTCATGAGCCCGATCCTTGTGATCCTCATCATTGGTCTCGCGATTTGTATTGAACGTATTATCACCCTTAACCTCGCAACCACGAACGTTAATAAACTGCTTGCGCAAATTGAGGACGCGCTTGCAAAAGGCGGAGTGAACGGGGCACTCGAAGTTACCCGCAACACGCGCGGTCCGGTTGCATCGATCTTTACTCAGGGTCTCCTTCGCTACTCAGAAGGCGTTGATATGGTTGAAAAATCAATCGTTGCCTACGGTGGTGTTGAAATGGGACGCCTCGAACGCGGTCTGATCTGGATTTCGCTTTGTATCGCTCTCGGTCCTATGCTCGGGTTCTTTGGAACTGTTGTGGGTATGATCGTGGCCTTCGACGACATCGCGAAAGCTGGTGACATTTCTCCTAACATTGTTGCCAACGGTATGAAAGTGGCTCTTTTAACGACAGTTGCGGGTCTTATCGTAGGTATGATCCTGCAGGTATTCTATAACTACCTGGTTGCCAAGATTGACGGTCTGGTGAACTCTATGGAAGATGCTTCCATTTCACTGGTTGATATCCTGGTAAAACACAAACTCGTTCATAACAAATAAGGCTATGCTGGATTTCTCATTTTATCTGCTCTATGTCCTTACGGCAGTTGCGACGTTGGCAGCCATTGGGTTCTCATTTCTGAATATAATTAGCAAACCCGGTGGGCTTGTACGTGCAGGAATTGGAATTGGCGTGCTTCTCGTGCTGTTCTTTGTGTCGTACGCAATGTCGAGCTCGGAGCTCACAGCAGCTCAGCGGGCTCTTGGTGTCACAGAAAGTGGTGTCAGGTTGGTTAGTGCCGGCTTGATCATGTTTTACATTGTATTAATCGGTGCCATTGTTGCACTGGTTTTTTCTGAAATAATTAAAGCGTTTAAATAATGCCCAGAGCAACACCCGAAATTCCCAATGCCTCTATGGCGGATATCGCGTTCCTGCTGTTGACGTTCTTCCTAATGACGACAACAGTGGCAAACGATAAGGGAATCCTGTTGACGCTCCCGCCTCCACCTGAGAATATTCCTCAGGACGTCGAAATTCACGAGCGGAACTTGTTTAAAATTCAGGTTAACTCGTACAACAACGTTATGGTGGAAGGCGAACCGTGGACGGGATCTGATCGCGAACTTATTGAGCGAATCAAGCGATTTGTCCTCAATTACGGCAACGATCCGTCAATGTCAGACTCGCCAAAAGATGCTGTAGTTTCCATTAAGACGGACCGCGGAACAAGTCACTCAAAGTTCATTCAGGTACTTGATGCTTCCGAGGCTGCTTATAATGAGATATATGCTGACCGTGCCGGAGTTTCCGTTGAAAGATGGCGTGATATTGCCGCTGATCCGAATGCGGACCCCGTATCCAAAGAACTCTACGACAGAGGTCGGGGAATTTCTAACGGTGGTGAAGTGGAAATTCCCAAAGCGATTTCGATCGCAGAACCAACAAAAATTGGTGGTTAAACTAAAACAGGAAACGGAGTATGTCAAAGTTTAAAAAGAAAGCCAATGTGAAGCAGGAAATTCCTACATCGTCCATGCCGGACGTTGTATTCATGCTCCTGTTCTTCTTCATGGTTACAACCAAAATGCGCGATACCAGCGTTAAGGTGGAACAGCGCATGCCGGAAGCTTCGCAGCTTAAAAAGCTTGCCAAAAAATCATTGATTGCTTATCTGTATATTGGCCAGCCCAAAGAGCAGGGACTCGGAGAATCGGCCAAAATACAGGCTAATGATGTGTTCATTGAACCCAAAGGTATCGGCCAATGGGTGAACGCTGAGAAGGCTAAGCTGAATGAGTTTGAGCGTGATGCCATTACCGTGTCTATGAAGGTGGACAATGAGGCCAAACGCGGCATCATCGCCGATGTTGAGACAGAACTACGTAAAGCTAATGCCAGAAAAATTCTGTACTCTGCTGTCGGCAAACGCGCTGAGGATTAAGAATTAATGCCTTCTTAAATTTTTATATTGCCTCCCGGATCAAACCCGGGAGGCTTTTTTATGTCAGAAATTTCCCTCGCACCCGAATTGAACAATCGCAAAGTTGTCCGTGCCTGGTATATGTACGACTGGGCCAATTCGGTCTACACCCTTGTTATCACCACAGCGATATTTCCTATCTACTACAAAGCAGTAGCGGTAAACGGTAATTCTGATTTGGTAACCTTTCTCGGATTCTCTATCCAGAATTCCGTGCTCTACTCATACGCACTCTCATTTTCATTCCTTGTAGTCGCGTTCATACTCCCGTTTCTCTCTGGTGTGTCCGATTATACAGGAAACAAGAAGCCGTTTATGAAAGCCTTCGTGTGGACGGGAAGTCTGGCGTGTATGGGGTTATACTTCTTCACCGGTGTCGACACGCTTTGGTGGGGATTGACCTGTTCTATCCTTGCAAGTATTGGTTATTCCGGTAGTCTTGTGTTTTACGATGCGTTCCTGCCTGAGATCGTTACGCAGGACCGACTTGATGCAACCAGCGCACGTGGATACTCAATGGGTTACTACGGAAGCGTAATACTCATGCTCATATGTCTCATTATCATCATGAATCCCGAGGCGTTTGGTTTCGGAGGTGATCAGCCGGGACTGAATGCGACACGATTTACCTTTCTCCTCGTCGGGTTATGGTGGATTGGATTTTCACTGATTCCGTTTGCAATTCTTCCGGACAACCCGTTCAATCGTAAACCTTCGGGCAACGTATGGACAAAGGGTTATGCTGAAATCCGTAAAGTCTGGCATCAACTCAAACATCAGGGAAACCTAAGAAGGTATTTGCTCGCGTTTTTCTTCTACAACATGGGCGTGCAAACCGTAATGTACCTCGCAACGCTTTTTGGTACAGACGTTCTCCACCTGGAAGAACATAAACTTATTGCAACCATGGTCGTCATTCAACTCGTAGGCGCATTTGGAGCCTGGTTGTTTGCACGGATTTCGGGAAGAAAAGGAAACCGGTTCGCACTGGTACTGATGAATGGAATCTGGATCGGTGTATGTATCGCAGCGTACAACATCGGGAATGAATACCATTTCTATATTCTCGCGTTCATCGTAGGATTGATTATGGGAGGAATTCAATCACTTTCGCGCGCGACATACTCCAAATTGATTCCGGCCACAACGATTGATCACGCGTCTTACTTCAGTTTTTATGACGTAACCTATAACCTGTCCATTGTATTTGGCACCTTCGTGTATGGCTTCGTCAATCAGGTTACAGGAAGCATGCGTAACAGTGCCCTGGCACTTGCCGTGTTCTTCATTATCGGACTTTTGATCCTGCTGCAGGTCCGCAGTCGCAACATCACGGCCGCTGTAACTGAAATCAGTAGCGAAGATGCTTAACGGTAATTCCGTTATTGATCAGCTGCTTTAACGAAGCGATTCCGATCTTCAGGTGTAACTCAACAAAGTTTTGTGTAACGGCGAGGTCGCTTACCTCTGTCTTCACACCTTCAGGAACCATTGGTGAATCCGAAATCAATAACAATGCCCCTGCGGGAATTTTGTTGTGAAACGCCGTGCTGAAGATGGTAGCCGTTTCCATGTCGATAGCCTGCGCGCGAATCTTCCTCAAATATTCTTTGAACTCTTCATCCCATTCCCAGACGCGCCTGTTTGTAGTGTACACTGTTCCTGTCCAGTAATCGCGGTTGTGATCACGGATCGTCGTCGAAATAGCCTTCTGCAACGCAAACGCAGGAAGCGCAGGTACTTCCGGTGGGAAGTAGTCATTCGACGTTCCTTCTCCGCGGATAGCTGCGATTGGAAGTAGCAGATCACCGAGGTCGTTTTTCGTTTTTAACCCACCACACTTTCCAAGAAACAACGCAGCCTTGGGTGAGATCGCGCTCAGACAATCCATCACGGTCGCCGCATTAGGACTCCCCATACCAAAGTTGATGATGGTTATGCCTTCTGCAGTTGCACTTCGCATGGGCCTGTCGACTCCGTTAACGGGAACGTTATGCCATTCCGCAAACATTCTCACATAATTATCAAAGTTCGTTAACAGAATATACTCACCGAACTGATTAAGGGCCTGACCCGTGTAGCGGGGTAGCCAGTTCTCAACAATTTCCTGTTTGGTCTTCATAGTTTCTTAAATTTGACGCAATCATGGTTTCTCTCAATCTCCCGCCGTTTGAATATAAGTTAAGAAAAGCTGAGGGTAAACTATGGATTTTTGACATCATTCGAAAAAAGTATATCGTACTCGTTCCAGAGGAATGGGTGCGACAGCACTTTGTGAATTACCTCCTGACTAATGGCTATCCGCGTTCCCTGATCCGTATCGAAGGAGGCCTGCTCTACAACCAACGTCTCAAGCGCAGCGACATCGTTGTCTATGACCGCGATGGGTCGCCCTGGATGATCGTTGAATGCAAAGCGCCTGAAATCAGGCTATCGGAAAAATCAGTATTCCAGGCTTCCGTCTACAATGCTACGCTTCGTGCGAGATACCTCGCTGTCAGCAACGGGCTTACGCACCTCTATGCCGAAGTTGATTGGGAAAAAGGAACAGCCGCGCAACTTCCTGATCTTCCGGCATTCGAACAAAAATAAAAGCTCCCTTAAGGAGCTTATTCTTTTGCATGCAGTCCGCTACTACAAGTAGGTGTTAACGTCTTTCAGAGGGAGGTTGAATGCTTCGGCAACACCCATGTAAACAACGTCACCCTTGATGACATTTAATCCGAGGCGAAGATCCTCATTGTCGCGACACGCCTTCTGCCAGCCTTCTTTTGCAAGTTTAATTGCGTATGGAAGCGTGGCGTTTGTCAAGGCAAGTGTTGATGTATATGGAACTGCACCCGGCATATTTGCCACGCAGTAGTGCACAACGTCATCAATGATGTATGTCGGATTTTCATGTGTGGTCGGACGACACGTTTCAATACATCCGCCCTGATCGACTGCAACGTCGACAAGCACGGTGCCCGCACGCATGTCTTTGAGCATGTCGCGGGTGATCAGTTGTGGTGCTTTAGCTCCCGGTACGAGTACACCACCAACGATAAGATCCGCATCGCGAATCAGTTGGCGGATAGTATACTCATTCGATACCATGGTGCGAACGTTTTTGGGCATCACATCATCAAGGTAACGGAGCCGGCTTATGTTGATATCGAGGATGGTTACGTCAGCACCCATACCCGCGGCAATTTTTGCGGAATTTGTTCCAACGATTCCAGCCCCAAGAATGAGAACCTTGGCAGGCATTACCCCGGGAACACCGCCGAGGAGGATTCCCCGACCTTTCAAAGGCTTCTCAAGATATTTTGCACCTTCCTGGATCGCCATTCGTCCTGCAACTTCTGACATTGGGATCAGCAGTGGAAGGCTTCCGTCCGGACGTTCAACTGTTTCATATGCAAGGCATACCGCACCACTTTCGATCATCGCCTTTGTAAGCGGTTCATACGAAGCAAAGTGAAAGTAGGTAAATACCAACTGGTCTTTCCGGATGAGCTTATATTCCTGTTCAATAGGTTCCTTAACCTTCATGATCATCTCAGCCTGAGCAAATACATCGGCAGCCTGGTCAATTATACGGGCTCCTGCTGATTCATAATCCTCGTCAAAGAAACCGCTTGCGGTTCCTGCTGTACGTTGAATCAGTACGGTGTGGCCTCGTTTAACAAGTTCCTTTGTTCCCGCTGGTGTCAGGGCAACCCTGTTTTCGTTATTCTTGACTTCTTTTGGTACTCCGATGATCATATGCTCCTGTTTAAGTGCCTGCAAATATAATGGGTCAGCCTATTTGTCGTTAGTTAGGATAACTACTTTTTTGATGGGTATCCTGAGCGTCGCCACGGCTGTTTTCCGACACGGTTCAGGCAAAAAAACTGGGCACAGAATTATCGTTGTTGATAGAAGACTTTTCTTTTTATTATTTCAGCTAAATCGTTTCTTTCCAAATTAAATTTCAGATCAATGGGGAAGGAGTTGCGGAGGCTGGTTGGGGCGTACTCCGCCTTGCTTTCGAATGTAAATCGTATTCCCTATTTTTGACCTAACAAGTGTTAACTTCAAATTAAACCCTGGAGATTTGAGCGTGATTAAAGAACTGAAAACCAAATTCCCAAAAGCTAAGGTGAAGGAGATTCTGGCTGATTATCGCCTTGCGGTAGAAAGCCGGGAAGCGAGTCTGATTGGCAGGAAGGAAGTTTTCATGGGTAAGGCCAAGTTTGGGATTTTCGGTGACGGGAAAGAACTCGCTCAGATTGCTATGGCAAAGGTTTTTCGCGAGGGCGACTTCCGCTCAGGCTACTATCGCGATCAGACTTTCATGTTTGCGATTGGCGAATTGACAGTCCAGCAGTTCTTTGCTCAACTATACGCACACACCGACCTTGAAGCAGATCCCTCAACCGCTGGTCGGCTGATGACAGGTCACTTCGGAACACGCACACTTGATTCGGATGGGATGTTCCGCGATCTGACTAAACTGAAAAACAGTAGTTCAGATATTTCACCCACTGCAGGACAAATGCCGCGTTTGCTCGGCCTCGCTTATGCATCGAAACTCTATCGCGAGAACGAAGCATTGCATCAGTACACTAATTTCTCCAACAAGGGAAATGAAATTGCATTTGGAACAATAGGAAATGCTTCAACCTCCGAAGGCATGTTCTTCGAGGCGATAAATGCTGCAGGGGTACTGCAGGTGCCAATGCTCACTTCCATCTGGGATGACGGATACGGCATATCTGTTCCGCAGGAATACCATACTACAAAAGGCAGTATATCCAAACTGCTTTCCGGATTACAGCGGACATCGGAGGAAAAAGGATTTGAGATTATCACTGTAAAGGGTTGGGATTACCCCGGCCTTGTCGAAGCTTATACGCGCGCTGAAAAAATTTGTCGTGAAGAACACGTTCCGGTGCTCCTGCACGTCGAGGAGGTAACACAGCCTCAAGGGCATTCGACATCTGGTTCACACGAGCGCTACAAGTCAAAAGAAAGACTTGCGTGGGAAGCAGAACATGACTGCATCAGGAAGATGCGGGAGTGGATCATCAGTGAAGTAAACGTGCTCCCGGAAGAAATCGACGCTGTTGAAGCAGAAGCAAAGAAG
>JAEZDW010000332.1 GCA_023417955.1 Bacteroidota bacterium | reverse complement strand
GGGCGTAACACCCTAGCCGTGGGGCTTGTCTCGCGGTAAAAAAAGATCCGCGCACCCTGAGCCCTGACGGGGCGCCACAAGGCATGCGTTGAATGAATCGCTCACCATCGAATTACGCACCATCAACGAATAGGTGCCAGGCACATGCTTCTGCCGGGAAGATTTATAATTCAGGAATTTCTAATTTATAATTGACGGAGCGTTCCGGAGGCGCAGTTTCTCATCAATTCCGGTGCTCACGGTTTCAAACGACGAATCACGGTACGGCATTGCGAATCGAAGCCCTGAAGGGGCGCCACAAGGCATGCGTTGAATGAATCGCTCGCCATCGAATCATGCACCACCAAATGAATATACGTCGGATATTGGGGCCAGGATGACTGGACAGAGACTGGACAGAGACTGGACAAAGACTGGACAAAGACTGGACAGAGACTGGACAAAGACTGGAGAATTCAGGTAGGTTTAATAGCCCTTGCCGGAGGGATCCCGGGCAGGAATGGCACCGCCGGATAGCGGTTGGATAATTTGGGGATTGCGGGTAATTTAACGAGCGATGTGAATAGGAGCATAAGTTTGAGAATTCCCTCTCGTAAGAGAAGAAAAATCGCGTTCCTCCTAAGACAGTAGTAGCACAATTCAAACCACACGATGAAACGGTCATCAATATTGACGACGCTTACGCTATTAACATTCCAACTTGCATTTGCTCAAGACAGGCAAACGTATTCCGAACTGATTAAGCAGGCGTGGAGCCTGTATCAGGGCAAAAGTTATTTGGAATCAGGGAAGAAATACTCGGAAGCTTTTGCGGCAGTTGGCGGGGATGGAATGATCACCGACAGGTATAACGCTGCATGTTCGTGGGCCCTGGCCAGCTACCCGGATTCCGCCTTCGTTCAATTGTTTAGAATTGCGGAGAAAGGAAATTACACCAACTATGGCCACATAACAACAGATCCGGACCTGAATTCACTGCACAACGATCGACGATGGGCAAGGGTTATTGCTATCGTAAAAGCCAATAAGGAAAAAGTAGAAACCAACCTGGATAAACCATTGGCTGCACTACTTGACACAATCTTTCAGGAGGACCAAAAATACCGGCACCAGGTTAAAGAGATAGAAGAGAAATATGGTTGGGAGTCAGATCAAATGCAAGCGCATTGGAAGTTGATTAGCGAGAAGGATTCAATAAACCTGATTAAGGTGAAAAAAATACTGGATGAACGTGGTTGGCTTGGAGCTGATGTGGTCGGTAATCAGGGCAATTCAACGTTGTTCCTGGTAATCCAGCATGCTGACCTTGAAACTCAGGAAAAATATCTTCCAATGATGCGAGAGGCTGTCAAGAAAGGAAATGCAAGACCAGCGAACCTGGCTCTTTTAGAGGACAGAGTTGCCTTAAGAAAAGGCGGGAAACAAATTTATGGCAGTCAGATTGGCAGGAACCAGGAATCCGGGGAATATTATGTTCTGCCGCTTATTGACCCCGACAACGTTGACAAAAGACGAGCAGAAGTGGGACTTGGTGCTATGCAGGATTACGTTTCCAACTGGGGTGTGACCTGGGATGTTGAGGAGTATAAAAAGAAGTCCGTTGAAATTGAAGGGAAGCAGAAACAATGATGTTGTCCTGCATCCTGAAAACCAAAATTCAAAAACGGGGCCCATGTATAAAGCACAATACCTCAGCCCGATGATTCCTTCTTTCAATATCGAAAAGACGGTTTCATTTTTTATCGACCTGCTTAGCTTCCAAATTGCTCGGGACGATAAAACATATGTCATCCTATACAAGGACAACCTAACGGTTCATATTTTGAGGGCCGGCGAAGACATCGGGCAGATGGCTTTTATTCCAAGGCGTTTCGTACATAAACTTTATGGCTATTCGGATGAAGAATGACAAACTTCCCATCGGTTATTACCTGAAGAAGGCCGATAATTTGCTGACTGAAGGCATCAACAAGATCTTAATAGAATTGGAAATCGACCGCTTGAAATGGCAGCTTCTTCACTCGATAAACCAAAACAGGAATAATGATAAATCCGAAGTTGTTTCGATCCTCAAAGAATTCGCCGGCGAGAAAGTAATATCGGCTGCCATAGATGACCTGATCAAACGAGGATTAGTTGTGTCAGCTAACGGTACAAATTTAGCGCTTAGCCAAAAAGGAGAAGAGCTCCATACTCGTTGTTTACAGCGGCAAAAGGAATTCAGGCAAAAAGCAACGGAGAATGTTACGCAGGAAGAATATATTCATACAATAGAAACTTTGGAAAAGATTATTGGAAATCTTCAGTGATTAGGTAAACAAGAGCAGTTTGCAGTCATCGTTTCGTGTGATCCTTAAAAAAAACAATATGCTTCAATTGAGAATTCGGGTGTTAACCCTTGCATTGGTACTGCTTTCGTATTCAGGTTTCAGCCAGTATATTCCCTTCTCCCAAAAAGGCGTATGGGGATTTGCATCAAAAGATGGGAACATTGTCGTTCCTTGTTCATATGAGGAAGTGGACTTTTACTCGGATGACAATCTGGCAAAAGTAAGAAAGGGGGAAAAGTATGGATATATCGACAAGAATGGAGTTGTGGTTATTCCGTTCAAGTATGACAAGTGCGCGCGTATTTATGATGTTTATCATGGTGATCACTCGATGGGTATAAAGAAAAACCCGGACCTTCACCTAAACCGGGATTTTGATTTTGATGACATTTCCAATAACCGATATGTTGTGACGCAGAGGGGTAAGACAGGTGTGCTGCACCTGGTTGAAGGCAAACCAAAGGTGCTCATTCCGTTGAAGTATTCTGCCATTCAGTTCGATCCTGGCAGGAAAGTATTTCATTGTTCGATTGGTGCCGACAAGGTATACTTCAATACATCTGGTCAGAAGATGACAGAGGAGCAGGTGGAAAATATTAATCCTTTCATGTACGAAACTGTTATGGAGATGCCAACGCGTAACAGGGATAAGCCATCTGTTGTGAGAGCTGACGGTAAGGTTGGCGTCGTCAGGTCTTTGAGAACGAGATCAGGAATATTTTATGATACGCTTGTCCCTGTCATATATGAAGACATCATTACTGAAAACTTCGACGATCGATACATTCCAGGGAATAGTGTGTTCGCCGTGAAGGCTGCGGGGAAATGGGGTCTTGTTGATGACAAAAAAAACGTTATACTGCCGATTAAATTTGACGGGATCAATTTTGATCTTAGCGCAAAAGACAGGCATTGGGCCCGGTATCGGCGAATGTTTGTAGTGCAGCAGGATGGTCGGTGGGGGATCCTCGCCAAAGAAAAGGATACCTCAGATTCGATTGTCACACTTCTTCCGTTTGAATACGACGACGTTAGCAAGATCTACTTCGCCTACTTGTCCGTTAAAAAAGGGAATAAATTTCAGGTTTTCAGTACGGAGACTTTTGAGTTGATTTCTACAAAAGGCTATGATTCGATAAGTAGCTACGAGTATGAATCCGTCGGACCCTTTGTACTTTTTCAGGCAACCAACAAGCTTGGGCAAACGGTATTTCTCGGACAGAACGGTGTGGAGTTCTTCTCGGATTAGCGGAACCTGCTGCCAATAAATCGGCGTATGACGATAGTATTCTATTCCCGGTTGGATAGACTCACCACCTGAAGTTCGTAAACGTCTTCCAATAACCATCAACTTCAAACAGCTCGCCAATTTTGATCTCCATGGTGCGGTCCTTAATTTTATATGCGCCCCATGTTTCAGTAGCGCGTAGCCCTTCCGGTTCGATGTATTCGAACCCTGGGTTCTTCAACTCGATAAATTCGAAGGTATCCAGGTCCCCGGAGCTTTTTAGCCGTTGGTGGAACCTTGCCACTGTCTTGTAGTACTCTTTTACAGCGTCATCAATAGTGATGTTCTTTTGGATCATTTTGTTTGGAAATCCTCTGTACTGATATCCGATTCTCAGAAAAAACTCCTGCGAGTAAGCATCGTAAACGACGTCGCGGCAAAATTCGAGGAGCACCGAATCGTTATCAGCCCTGACCACTTTTTCGAAACCTTTAAATAACATTTCAACTTCCCGATATCCACGTGCCTGTGAAGTCCGATCTATTGGCTCAATAATGTTACCGCCGGTATCCATGTAGCCAATTTTGCCGTCGTTGAAAACGGCCATCTTTCCATGATGCTGTGATCCAACGTCATCAAAGACGGAACTTGTGATTGCTTTTCCTGAATGGTCAAGCACGGTATACTTGCCGTTGCTTTGAGCTTTATAGAAGTTATTTATGCCTTTGATCTCATCGTATTGAAAAGGAACGACGACTTTTTTGTTGAGATCAATCAGACCATACTTCTTTTTGCTTTGGGCAAGCAATGGCGATGTAAGGCTCCTGGGGTAAAGGAATACCAGCGAATCGTAATTAAAAGGAACAATTACCTGGTCCCCTTTGGCAACAACTCCGTATTTGGATTTTTTTCTTACAACAAAGTGATCTTCGAAACCGTCGGTGATGGCGTCATACTTTACTTTGAGCAGGTATGACTTCGTTTTTGAATCATAAATTCCTGCCTTCCCTTTTTGATCGATCATGAGAACCTTGTCGTTAACCCTCTGCTGGGACTGATCACGAAATTCGCCAATGTACTTGTAATTTTCTGCAATGGGTTTTCCGGTTTGGTCAAACGACGAGTAACGGCCGTCACGAATTGCCACGAGGTCACGAACCCCATACGAGTCATTAATTATGTCGTAGACCATCGGGATGTCTTTGGCCTTCCGGTCGAGGAAATAAACGCCGACTTTGCCGTCTTTGCGAAGTTTAAGGAATCGCGACGATGGTTCAATCTTGTCGTATTCAAGGTTCAGAACATAGGTGAGGTTCTGATCCATCAACCCGTATTTGCCATTCTTCTTAACGATGATTATAAAGTCAGTTCCTTCGTTGAGTTGATGGTAACTTTTACGGTGAAGAAAGTTGATCTCTTCGAATTCCTCTGGCAACACGAATTCATTTTTTTCGATGTGGAAGATTCCGAAAGCTTCCCTTTTTACGATGTAATGGTCAGCGTCACCCTGCGTGATGTACCAGTATTCCGCAGGGATGAGAATGGTATTCGTGGAGTGGTTCTTAAGGCCCGTTCGTCCGTTCATCGTGAACGTGCCGACACCGGTTGGTACCTCCCTCGGCGCTACTTCCATGAGCATAGGTGCTGATTCAATTTCAACTTCCTGGACCGATTCAATCTCCTGGGCCGATAAAACCTGAATGAATGAAATGGAGATGATTGCGGTGAGAAAATATTTCATAACGGGTGAATTTGACGGCAATATAGTACAAAAGGGCGGATGGCATCACACGCCATTTCTAACAACCGCTTGAAAATATTACCTGCGCGAGATTCTTTTCCTGTAGGTGATTTGAATGCGATCATAGAGGCGAACTTTCTCATTTCGTCTTGTGATAATTCCGAATTGAATTAGCAAATTCGTATCAGGCAGACGTGATGAGGTTTGATCTACCGCATCAAAACAAAAACAGACCCGACGATGGACCATAGCGATAACAGACAAAAGCCAAATACAAAATCACCAACACCTTTTGCCCGCACTTACTTTCACGGAACAAAGGCAGACCTGAGATTAGGCGACCTGATAGAAGTTGGTTACAATTCAAATTTTGGACAACGGAAGAATGCAAAATATATCTTCCTGACAGGTACTTTGGATGCAGCGATTTGGGGAGCGGAGCTTGCGGTTGGTGACGGACGAGAAAGAATCTATTTGGTGGAACCTACCGGGGAAATCGAGCATGATCCGGACCTTACCGACAAGAAGTTTCCGGGAAACCCAACGCAGTCGTTCCGGTCAGCGCGGCCGTTCAGAGTTGTTGGCGAAGTAACAGTTTGGCAGGGACATCCCGCGGAACAGGTGAAGGCAATGAAAGAACACCTCGAGAGATTGAAAGAGCAGGGGATTAATTCGCTTAATGATCAATAAGTCTGCGTGGCATTGCTTACAACTGCCTGACTATTAGCCCTGTCTAACTGTTATTCAGCGGCATCAGTTCACCAGTTTATTTTTCCTCATCCACTGCAACAACGGCTCCACCCAACTTTTCTCACGAAAAATAAAACCGTGGCCTCCCTTCGAATAGAGATGCATTTCTACATCGACTTTGTTATGTCTCAAAGCCTGGTAGTATGAGATGCCGTTGTCGACGTCAACCAGTTTGTCGTCGGTAGCAAACGTGATGTATGCAGGCGGTGAGTCGGTGGTCACTTGTAGTTCGTTGGAGAACTCTTTGATTGTATTCGCGGACGGTTTTTCTCCGAGCAGATTTCTTCGTGAGTCGCCGTGTGTAAGGCTGTCGCGCATGCTGATCACAGGATAGACGAGAACCTGAAAGTCCGGGCGCAGGCTCGTGTTGTTCTTGTTTTCAATAAGCGACTTCTTAAAGTGTGTTGCACCTGTAGCCGCAAGGTGTCCGCCAGCTGAAAAGCCCATGATGCCAATCTTGCTTGCGTCAAGGTTCCATTCCTTTGCCCGTTCGCGTACCGTCTTGATTGCCTGCTGAACATCCTGTAGCGGACCAATGGATTTGTCTTGCATGGTCGAGTCACTGGGTAACCTGTATTTAAGAACGAATGCAGTCACACCGTTCCTGGCGAGCTCTTTTGCTGTTAATACACCTTCACCCTCATAAACTATCACGGCGTAGCTTCCGCCGGGACAAATAATTACTGCCGCCCCGGTTGATTTCTCCGGGTCGGCCGGGAAGACCTGAAGCGCGGGAAACGCCGATTTGCGGTACATCCCCCTAAACAGCGGCGGGTCCGTTTCCAGCGCAGCTTTTACCTTTGAATTCGGGATGGGACTATTGTAAAGGTTAATGATTTCCTGCGCCTCCAGCAAAAAGGGGAGTAGACACAGAACGAGGGCGGTAGCTAATTTTCTCATCTTGGGTGTAGGTTCGACATAAGTGTGCCGTATACAATTATAAAGGATGGCTAACAGAATACAAAATATCTTATTGTAACCGCACTGTAACACCCAAATGCTCGGTCCGAATGCAAGTACAAGTGAAACCTAATGACAGACTGGCATAATATGAGCCTGGACTGTTAATTGATAGATAGTCGGGCACACTTTCCAATAATACCGATCAACATGAAGTCATTCTTCACCAAATTGGTTATCCGGACGCGAAGAACGTTATGGGCGATCATCGTCGCGTATATGTTGGGAATGCATAATTTTTACAAGGGGGAAGACAAGACGACGGAGGACATCGTCGTTACCATTGAACATAACGAAGCTCAGGAAAACGGTTCGCCAGTTCCGAAACGCCTGGCCAGATAGCATCATGCAAAGAATAAATACCCTAACACTTTGCGCATTAGGCATCCCTGTGTTTGGCTGATGCCAGCCCGACGCCAATAAATCTCCGGGCTTAAGTCCCAAACACCCCCGAAAGAATTGTTGAACTCGAGTGGGCCCTCGTCGCGTTTGATGACAAAGCGCCGGACCACCCCTTAACGATGAAGTTTCTAGACAAAGGCCAATTTACAATTACATTTTAGGGTCGATTGTTCGATGGTGACAACTTGTAGTATGAGGTAAAAGATTCAGTGATAGCGTTTCACACAACACCGTTGGAAAAAAAATTGCCTGGACAGGTAATGACTGCAAAATGAATTCGTCGGTGTATGCACGTACTTAATGGGAGATAAAAAGCTGGTTATCGAGAGTGACCAAATGACCATTGATACCTTCGACAGGAAACCTTCGTGTTAAGGAGGTTTAGAACAATTGATTTTGACGCCGATCTGTTCAAAAAGAGAACAATTTTTTACTTTTGACTGCGCCGCGGCGAATCCGTCAACGTTAATAGCAACCTGATTGAATACTGATAATGAATAAGGGGATTTCTTTCATTGGAGTTCTGTTCCTTGCTCTCGGGCTTGCGAGCTGTATCCTAAGTTCCAGATTTACAAACTCGGCGGATTATGAAGACAGTCAGGGACTATCCGATGTGTATCTGCTTGTCGTTAGCGACAAGACACAGAAGGGGCCATGCAATATCTGGGTCAATTGCTCACCGATTCATTGACAAAAAATAATCTGCGAGTTACAAACAAATATCACTGCTGTCGCAATAAGGACACCGACATGAACTCCTTATTCCCTGAATTGATGCCGACAGACTATCGACCGACCCATGTTTTGTCGCTTGTCATTTCAAAAGTGGTGCTTGGGTATGGGACAACAAGTTCCAGGGATATTCAGCTGGACTTGTTTAACACTTCCATGCGCAAGCGTACGTGGACAGGAACGGTTAAAGTCGACATGTCCTGGTTTAGGTCAGACCAGGACCATAGAAACGTCGCTCAAAACCTGACAAAGACCATAATGGCGGAATTGAGAAAGAAAAGAATTTTGTAGAGGCAACGGCTAACCGAACCGTAGACCGTGCAGGCGTGCTGTTATTGAACTTTGTTGGATGCATTATCATTTCGTTTATGAGCCGACAAGGGAAAATGATCCCCATAAGGACACACCATTGCGATTAACAATAGACGAAGGGTTCGCCTGCTTTTATGCATACACTTATTTTGGCGGGAAGATTTCTAAAGCCCAGGCAGTAGAACAGATGACAGCGGAACAATGGGATTGGTACCTGCAACATGAAAAAGAGATTTTTGATCGATGTGCACCTTATTTCTTTCAGAAGGGAGAAGGGGACCCGTTGCGCAAGCTTGGTCCTGAAATGAATGCACCCAAAACACTATTCTACTGGCTGGGTTTCAGAATAGTCGAATCCTATGTGGAGAAACATGGTGTAAATTCCTGGAAAGACATTTACGATCTGCCCGTTAAAGACGTTTTGGATAAAAGCGGTTACCCGGAGTTTGTTAGCAGACTATAGAACCTAAGTCCGTCTGCATAGACTGGATATGATTCCTGTTGCCTGCAATAGCATGCACATGCCACTTGGTGTTACGTAAATTATGAGTTAAAATATCCGTGACAAAGCGGCGTTTACTGATCATGAAAACAGCGATACTCTTTTTGATCGGCTTTATTGCCATCGCACAAAACACATTCCCACAAGTCCCTGAGTACACAGAGATCCCTGTGTTCCGAAAGGCTGACGGGCAACCCGACTTCTCCAAACTTGAGTTCCTGAAATCTGAACTTGAGAACGCCGATATCGTATTGTTAGGAGAACCTGCTCATTCGCCACAGTACTATGACATAAAAATACAACTCGTAAAGTACCTGCATGAGCAGCTGAACTTTGATGTCCTGGCATTTGAATCCGGACTCTATCAGATGGAGGCTGCGAATTCAGAGATTAAGAAAGGGGGGAGTATTTACTCAGCTTTTGAAAATAGTATGTTCCCGATATGGACTTCCAATGAAGAGTTCCAAAAGATATATGGTTACCTGGATTCATTAAGGATACGTAAGGATACGCTGGAGATTACCGGATTTGATTGTCAGGTCTCGGGTACTTATGCCTCAAAGCGATTTGTACCCGAACTTGAACATGCATTGAAAACGAATAAGATTTCGTTCAGTGAAAAGGCTTTGCAAATTCTTCAAGCGCAGTTTGAGAATCTCGAAACCGGTAGCTTGGGACTTACAGAAGATTTTGATGAAGAATCAATTCAGGAATTAACGAGGCTTGCGAAGGCAGTTGATTCAAATCCTTCAGTGAGCTTTCACTATCAGTCCCTTTTAGGGTGGATTGGCCATTTCAGTGACCTCTTCCACAACAAGATTTTTGAAAAGCTTACAGAGGGACAATTTCAGGGTAAAGACAATAATGTCAGGGACAGCCTCATGGCTATGCATATGATTTACCTTCACGAAAAGCTATATCCCGGGAAGAAGATAATCGGCTGGGGCGCTAACCTGCATTTTGGCAATAAGGTGAATACCCTGGAAACGTGGGCACCGGATTCCAGGCAGTTTATTGGAATGGGGTATCATCTTAAGAAGAACCTCGGTGATAAGGTGTTCTTCCTGGCCGTAACCACTGACGAGAATTACCCCGGTACGATTGAAAATGAACTTGCAAAAAAAGGAGTTGACCTGGCCTGGGTTTCGAATTCGGGGATCAGCAAGAATGAGTTTAGTAGTTGTTTACTTGGCAGACCGTCATCCGGAAACTGGAAAGAAGTAGTTGACGGCATACTCTATTTTAATTCCGCCGAACAGACTGCTCCGGAAGGAAAGGATAAATATTTTATAAAGGGCCAAGTACTGAATGCCAGAGAAGCTGAACCAGTTTCATTCGCCAGCATCGGTCTGGAAGGTACACCCATCGGAACAGCAACCGATTTTGATGGCACATTCTTCCTGAAGATAGATTCCGCTGACCTGGGAAAGACAATTAAGATTTCATGCATTGGCTTCAAAACGAAATATATTCCTGTAAAGTCGTTGATAAAGATTGAAACGATCTACCTCGATCAGGAGATTCAACTCTTAAAGGAAGTTCTGGTAGAAGGAAAAGCGCCGGATGCAGTTGAAATACTTCAGCAGGCCATCGAAAATATTCCGGATAATTACCTGCAGACGCCGTTTAACATGGAGTTCTATTCCGTCATTACCAAACTTGATACGGCCGACAACAGGTCCTTCAAACTTGAGAGTGTCTTTTCGAGTTATTATGAAGGGTATTACAAGGCTGCGAAGAAGAACTATCGCATCTTTCAAAAACGTGAAACAGGTGATTACTACATGAAAGAGAAAACACATGGCATGAGTGAATGGCCAATGTGGGAAGTTGCATTCAACGATATATTCAGTAACCAATCTGCATATCAAATCGTGACTTTAGAGAGTCTTAAAAAGATAGAACCCAAATTGATCGGCACAGAATTGTATGACGGTGACACAGTTTTTGTGATCCGGTACAATTACCAGGTAGCCGGGACAATCTATATTTCATCGAAGGATTATGCGATTCTCAAACACGTCACGACATCGTCCGGGCGCGGCTTCAAAAACCGGACAGAGATAATCTATAAAAAGCAGCGTGACAAATATTTCCCCTATGCAGCGAACGGGGACTATCTGCACCAATATAAAATCGATGGTGCTAAAAAGTTTCTCAAAATCAGCAACCGCACGAGGCTGAATAGAATTGATATCAAAGACGCCACTCCGTTCGAGCACAATCAGGAATTGTGGTATCCAAAAAATGTTAAGTTTGATAAAATTTTCTGGGACAATAACTATCCAAATGAGGGTGAGTAGGAGTAAAATGTACGGACGAGGTTTAGTGTCGGTGGCACCGAATTCACACCAACACGATGTATTGAGGTGACGATCATTATGGATGGAACCATAGAAGTTAAGATAAATGACATAGAAGATTAAATGAATTATCGCTACGCTAATGTAAATCAGCATTTAGTCGGTTATGTTCGGACAGTTCTGATTTTGGATGATGGCCCTTTGGACAGACGGAACAAACTACCGCTAGTTACAAGTGGGACGTCAGTGTTACTTTGCCGCACCCATAAATCTGCGATTGGCACTGAGGATATTGTTCAACTTTCGTTATTCGGTATGCCTGTACCTGGCGAACAATGGCTCATAGAAAAAAATCAAACACTTCTGGCTTATTTTTTCAAGCCTTTTATGATGCCAGCCCTGTTTAATATTCCCGCAGGTAAGTTGGCAAACAATGTCGTTGATTTAGCTGAATGGGATGCTCATAAAACCAATGCGTTTAAGATGCAGCTGGCTTATTCAAAGACGTCTGGAGAGAAGCTCGAGGCAATAGACAAGCTATTGCTTCATCAGGCACAACGTCAACAGAAGCAATGTGAAATTATCCGCAGATCGACAGACACGATTTTGATTGATTCAGGAACGGAGGTGTTGCCCGGCATTCTACGTGATTTAAAACTGAATGAGAGAACCTTTCAACGGATATTTAAAAAGTTTGTGGGCGTTACACCAACACAATACCGACGTATCTGCCAGTTTGAAGCTTCATTTGAGCAACTTAAGAACGGGCAATTTGAAAAGCTGACAGATATCGCATATCAGACAGGTTTCGCTGACCAAAGCCATTTCATTCGTTCATTCAGGGAGTACACCCAAATCACACCAAAGGATTATTTGAAATCCGGTTTGAAAAAGCGTTGACCCTGTCGGTTTTATTCTATTCTCCCCATTCCCCGGGAGTGCACTTTTGTTTAAAAAAAGGAAATGAACAGAGAGGAAAAAATTACGCCATGTCTATGGTTTAATGGCAAAGCCGATGAGGCGGCTGACCTGTACTGCGCAACTTTGGCCGACACGAAAATTATGGCACGATCGCCTTATGTAGTTGAGATCAGTGCATCCGGACATCGGATTACGTTGCTCGATGGCGGACCAAAATATCAACCCAATGCTTCGATCTCCTTCTACTATATCTGCGAAACCGAGAAAGAATTCGATATTATCTGGCAGTCATTCAACAAAGAAGGAAATATTTTAGTGCCGACGGGCAAATATCCCTGGAGCGACAAATATGGATGGGTTAACGACAAGTATGGCGTGTCGTGGCAGGTTGCTTTAGGTACAGTTGCAGACGTAGGCCAGAAAATAACCCCCTGCCTGGCGTTCACGGGCAAGCAGTTTGGACGGGCGGATGAAGCCTTGAACTTTTATTCCTCTGTTTTCAAGCTTTCACAAATCAACGCCATTCTCTATGATGTGCAGAATGAAAAATTAGTACAGCATGCCCAATTTTCGCTCATGGAACAAAAGTTTATGGTGATGGATAATGAGTACGCTCAGAACATTGAATTCAGCGAAGGTGTATCTCTAACCATACATTGCGAATCGCAGGACGAGATAGATTATTTCTGGAACAGTTTTACAGAGGAGGGCGAAGAAAGTATGTGCGGTTGGTTGAAAGACAAATTCGGCGTGAGTTGGCAGATACTGCCAGATATATTGGATAGCATTATGAACGACCCGGCAAAAGCCGGCAAAGCTGCAGAAGCTTTCATGATGATGAGAAAATTGAATATTGAACAAATAATTCACGCAACGTTGAAATAAGGGATGAATAAAATAGTTAAGACCTTGTTATTGGGTTGCGTGTCTTTAACAGCCGTGCAGGCGCAAAGCAAAGATGATATGGAGAAAACATTTGTAATGAGCTTATCTAAGACTATTAACGTACCGCTTGGAAACGTTTGGCATGCGTGGAGTGATTCCTCTTTGATAAAGCAATGGTGGGGGCCGGAAGGTTTTACCGCGCCATTGGCAGAAGTAAATTTCAGCGAAGGCGGCGCATCGGTGGTTTGCATGCGCTCACAGGATGGATTTGAAATATATAACAGCTGGACATACACCAGAATTTTGCCGATGTACAGCATTGAATTTGTTCAGCATTTTGTTGATAGGGAGCGAAATAAACTTAATCCTGCCAGCATTGGATTGCCACCGGGTATTCCGGATGGAGTTCCCCACCTCATTCGATTCGAAGACTTAGGTAATGAAAACACAAGGATCACAGTAACGGAAACGGGTTATTCTTCGCAACAGACAGTCGAAATATCCAGAATCGGAATGCAGCAATGCCTGGATAAAATGGAGGGACTGTTGGTGAAGCAAAATTCGGAGCACTCTGGGAATGCAGTGAATAAGCAAATTACTCTGAACAGTTCTTCCGAAAAAGTTTGGGATGTGATTACAAACCCGGAGAAAATTAAACATTGGTTTTCGGGAGCGAATGCGGAATCCGAATGGAAAGAAGGTTCGTTAGTTTCTTTTTCGGGAGAATGGAATGGAAACGAGTACGAAGACAAAGGAATTATTATGCAGGTTATTCCGCAAAAGATTATTCAATTTAGTTACTGGAGCACCTTTTCAGGATTACCGGATAAACCTGAAAATTACAGTATCGTAACGTTTCGAATTGAGGGGAAAGGGAACACAACAATACTGGCCCTATCGCAAACCAACTTTGCAGCTTCTTCGATGTACGAATACTTAGATAAAAATTGGGAAGCTTCGCTGAGCATAATTAAATTGTTGTCGGAAGAATAACAAAGGACATAACACATGACCGAAGATCAGTTAATAAATCAGTTTCAGGAAATTGAAGATAATTTCAATGCCGCTGTGGTTTCTAACCTCGTAGAGGAGATAAAAAAGTGTATAACTGAAGATTGGGTTTTGGTGGATAGCCAGGGTGGTATTATCCCCCAGGAAAAGTTTTTCAGTGTGGTCGAAAATGGCCTGCTTTCTCATACAACGATGTCTAAGAAAATTTTGCGCGCCAGAGTGTATGGCGATATAGCCCTTATAACAGGGCGTGGGCAAAATACGGGAACCTGGCAAGGACAACCTATAAAGGCGGATGAGTGGGTGACTGATGTTTATAAACGAGAAAATGAAAAGTGGCTTTGCGTATTGACGCATTTGACGCCCGTAAAATAATTGACACCTCCCGATATTGGCGGGTCGATCAAACCTCTTACTGACAATTACTTCTGGATTAGCAGAATGTTTTCAATCTCCCTCTCTTGACTTTTCACCCCATTGAGTCATCTCATGCAGAATGGTTTTCAACGTATTTCCCTTTTCGGTAAGCGCATATACCGTCCGGACAGGCACCTCGGCATAGACTGTTTTAACGATCAGGTTTTCTTCTTCGAGTTCTCTCAGCTGTAGTGAAAGCATCCGCTCCGAAATACCTGTGAGGCTTGCTCGGATTTCGGAATAGCGTAACTGGCCATAGTCATTTAACAGTGCCAGGATACTTAGTTTCCACCTTCCACCAATAACCGCAATCGTATAGGCGATCGGACAATCTTTTTCCAATCTTGTTCTGTTCAGGTTGTTAGTCGACGTGGGTTTTCTGGCACGCACATTTTTGTTCGTTCCGGACATTTTACTCTCAATAGCTTATCATCAAAACCGCTAAATAATTTTGTGAAAACAAAAATCTAAAAATATGGTTATTCAAGTTATTCATTGGATAGCGTATGGCTATTACGTCTATCTTTTTGGTTACGCCAGCATATTCAAGGTTATCCAGAAAAAGGAAATGGTGGAAGGAATGGATGCATTGGGCTTTGGCAAAACCTGGACAATCGCTATCGGTCTGGGTGAACTCCTCGGTGTGTTTGGTTTGATTGCAGGACTGTGGTTTCATCAGGCAAAGAATGCTTCGGTATTGTATTTATTCCCTTACGCAGTTGGCGCCCTTATGGTTCATTTGTCTCATAAACATTAC
>JAEZDW010000237.1 GCA_023417955.1 Bacteroidota bacterium | reverse complement strand
CATTTGGGTTGTGAACGCTGTGATCAGGCCGGTATGCCCTCTCCCATGCATCATGTTTCACGCCTTTGTAAATGCTCAGTTGTGCGCGGGGATTTGGGTTGTACTGATTAATTGCATTGACCATTTCCAGGCTTCGCGAGTAGTGTACAGTATTGTCTGCGTCACCATGGAAGGCCCACACCGGGAGGTTCTCATTTGCAATTGCCTGTGCTTTATTCGGACTTCCCCCGCCACAAACAGGTGCGGCTGCTGCAAAAAGCTCCGGGTATTGCTGGATCATCGACCATGTTCCAAAACCGCCCAAACTAAGACCGGTAATGTAGATTCGTTTTTTATCGATGCGCAAATACTTTTGCACGTGTTCGAGTACCTCCATGACGTAGGAAGTTGGCCAACTACCATAATTTGATTTGAGTTGAGGTGAGATAAGTATGAAAGGAAACTTCGTTCCTTTTTTGACGTGCATGGGCGGACCAAGTTTGGCGAGCAATCCTTCGCCCTCTTTCAATTTCTTTGGATCGGTACTATTGGGCCCCTTTTCTCCTCTGCCATGAAGGAAGATTACAATGGGGTAGTTGTTGGAATTCGAATGATATCCATCAGGGAGATACTCAAGGTAACCGATTACAGATTTCGAGGTAGTCTTAAAAACCTGCTGTGCGCGAGCGTCACCTGGTACAAGTGACAAAACCAAAATGAGTTCGAGGAGTAATAGAGACCTTATCATGCCTAGCCGTTTTTAACTCTGTGGA
This sequence comes from Bacteroidota bacterium, assembly GCA_023417955.1. GTDB lineage: Bacteria > Bacteroidota > Bacteroidia > Cytophagales > Cyclobacteriaceae > Ohtaekwangia. The sequence continues at coordinate 13,311 of JAEZDW010000237.1, read as the reverse complement.
ACCAATTCCACAAAGGACTTAACTCGTGCTTAGAATGATTAAAAGAGACGCTAAAGACAGAGGAGGGCGGTATCGTTACTTCATAGGATCAACTGGTTTAGGTGGAACATCAGGACCGCGGCTGCATGTGTAGCAGCTTTGAACTAACGTGGCGTGAAGAAACTTTAATAGTTATCCAAATCCACCGGAGAAACGGTGAACGAACAATGAAAGCGATGAACCCTTATAGCGGACGAGACTAGCCTATGGGAGTAACAGCGGGCGACGTATATTACAGATTGTCAGCTTGTTAAGCAGACCGTAGCAAGCCACAAACCTTTCTATTAAAAATCATTGTTGTTCGGCAAAAATAGGAATGGATAAAACTTGTTATGCCGGCGGACTTCCTATCTATCCTCAATCATGCCCCGGTCAAGCCTTCCAGGAGGTCAATTGCGGCGGGAAATCACTATCCATTCTTCGATGTAAAGTCGATGTAAAGTCGGGTCTTAGTTATGGTTGTTCCAGGGGTGATCCAGGGGAAATCCAGGGATAATCCAGGGTTGATCCAGCTACAGACCCCCAAAGGCGGATCAACCCTGGATCAACCCCTCTTAAACCCTGTGCGGAAGTCGGCTTCGACCCGACTTTATGTCGACGAAACATAGAAGTTAGTACGTCTATTGCAGCAGAAATAAAAACAATAATTCAAAATCATTAGTGGCCGGCAAAAAAAGATTCTCAGTCGGTTGGTGCTGACACGGCTTTCCTTAATCCGGTTTGCGCTCGGCCAAGGTGCCGGATCTGGAAATGAAAATCCAAATCAATGGCCCCTGAAAAATCAGGGTTATCATCGCCGCGAATGCGGTAGGACTGCGTTGGATATTTAGATATATCCCGCATTCTTCCCGCATTTAACTCGCATTTGACCCGCATTTGTCTCCCCTTATAAATAAGGGGGAATATATCGGGAGCATATGCGTCTATTATCGCGGAAAAACGGACCGAGCTATAGCAGATTGAACGGCTTCCCAATACATTCAGATGGACGTTCGGCCAGATCGATGGGCAGGAAATCATTCAGGCTGAAGATGCGCTCAGGCGTGTAAAATCGACTGGCTGGAAATGAAATCCAACCTTGTCTAATGTGTCTTGGAATCCTTTCATGAAAGAGATGTGACATCATTGACCCGGGGGCCTCTTTTTTCAACGCGGAAAAAATTCACAATTCCGCCGACACAAACAGGTTTTTTATCCCCTTCTAATGTTCTCCCCACAACAATGATTCAAAATTAAATCTATTTCAATAACTAATATATTTAGTTAATTTTAGTATACTTGCGCTATTAATATTAGTTATGTACACGCGGGCTGTTCACAGCAAACAATTCAGCGAAATGCACATTACAAAAACGTGGGACGAGCTTCATGAACGTTTTGGGTTTGACCTTAAGGCGTGGAAAAAGAAGTTTAATGATTATCTGATGAAACAACCCCGGGAAACTGACATCGTCTCCGCATTCTTTCGCTTCGGCAACGACCGTATTAATCCTTTGCTGAATGAAATTCTTGGCCGCTCATCAGGTTTCCCCACTTTCCAGCGTTTTACTGAATATGTCGTCGCAAAGCATTAACCAACCCTCTTATACAATGGAACCCCAAACTTTTTCGACTACAAAATGGTCTGACGAAAACATTATTGACCTGATTCGAAAACTGCGCAATGATCTGATTAAGGATTTTCTGGACGAACGTTTTTTGAAAGAATATCTGCATCGACAATTCGCAATTCGGGAAATACCTTTGGTCAGGATTGAATTCATTAAGGCTGCATTGAAGGATCTGCTTATTGCACCAGTAGACACCCGGCATTACAGGCTGATCATTGAGGAGATTCGCGAAAATGACTCCGCGTCGCTGTCAGAAGGCAATGATGCCCTTTTTTACAAAGAAATCGATGCAATCCTGCGGAAACACTTGTTTTAACCGGCTGGTACATAGTTTATAGTAAAAGGTGAATCCACTCCCCTTTTACAATGATCAACTCCACGCCGCTTCCGTTCTATGCAAGGCTCTGTTTTAATTTGTTGAGCATCTCGATCCTTGCCGTGATTCTCTACCTCGGACAAAGCATTGTCGTACCCTTTTTCTTCTCGGTGCTCCTCGCAACGTTGTTGTTACCTGTTACAAACCGGCTACAGCGGTGGAGAATTCCAAAGGTACCAGCGATTTTGCTTGCCATTTTTATTACGCTTGCCCTCCTTGCGGGAGTTATCTATTTCCTCTCCGCACAGATATCGAATTTCCTTCGCGACATCGATACGATTCGCGAGCGTATCACGACACTCTTTAGTGATTTTCAACAATGGATCGATGATCAGTTTAACATAAGTCAGTTTCGCCAGAATCAATACATCGAAGACACTAAAGAAAACATTAAGGATTCCGGTCCGGGTTTCGTCGGAAAAACTGTCGGCACAATTACCGAAAGCCTTTCGTATTTCGTCTTCCTGCCAATATATACATTCTTAATTCTCTATTACAAGGATCTCATACGCCGGTTTTTTATCGGGATTTTTGGAGATACCGACCCAAAGAAAGTGGGTCTCGTATTGTATCAGGCACGTACCATCGGTCGTGATTATGTCCTCGGACTGCTGATTGATATGAGTATTGTGTTCGTTCTGAACAGTATCGGCTTCCTGATTTTAGGAATCAAGTATCCCATATTTCTTGCATTGGTCGGCGCGATTTTGAATCTTATCCCTTATATCGGAATGCTGATCGCGAACGTGTTCACTATTCTGATTACCATTGTTAGTTCAGAAAATCCGAGCGACGCGATCTGGGCAGCGATAGTGCTCGCTGTTGTTCAGTTTATCGACAATAACTTCCTTATTCCCATGATTGTGGGTAACAAGGTGAGAATAAATGCGCTGGTTACGATTATAGGCGTCGTTGTAGGAGGAACGCTGTGTGGTATTGGCGGGATGTTTCTTGCAATTCCGGCCGTAGCCACGATGAAAGTAATCTTTGATAACGTACAAGAACTAAAACCGTGGGGTATGCTCCTGGGTGACGATGTCAAAGGCAGTAAAACCAAAAGAAAGAAACCGGTAGTCTGATTCTATGCCACAAACGTCAGCTGGTTTATTAATGACGCGATCTTTAAATGATCGACGTGAGTTCTTCCTCGTTCACCCTGGCGGGCCATTTTTCAGGAACCGCGACGAGGGCATTTGGACTATTCCCAAAGGTCTTGCCGATGCTGGTGAGGACCTGCTGGCATGTGCCATTCGTGAGTTCAATGAGGAAACAGGTATCGTTCCCAAGGGACCGTTTTTTCCGTTAGAGTCCACTCGCATGAAGAGTGGAAAAGTTATACATGCGTGGATGTTCGAAGGCGAATGGGACGAACAGTCGGGCATATCAAGTAACCATTTCTCGCTGGAATGGCCACCAGGATCTGGAAAAACTATTCAAGTACCGGAGGCAGACAGAGCGGTATGGGCTCCCATAACTCAGGCGCGTAAACTCATTCACGCAAGCCAGCTGCCTTTTCTTGATCGAGCCCTGGCTTTACATTCAATCAAGCTTAAATAGCTGCTCCAACGTGCGGGCTACGCCATCCTGCTTGCCTGCGTCGGTGATGGCAGCGGCAACTGCCTTGACTTCTGCGATGGCATTATCAACCGCTACTCCGTGACCGCACATCTTCAACAGTTCGATGTCGTTGTAGTTATCTCCGAAAGAAAGGGCATCGCCCATCGCGAGTTTGTTTTGCGACAACAATAATTCCAACGCTTTTCCTTTTGAAATTGAAGCCGGCGCCAATTCAAGGTACGTTGGACGCGAACGATAAACGTGGATGTCGCTGGCAAAGTGCTCGCTCAACACACTTCCAAGTTCGAATATATCTGCTTCAGGGCCCATGCACATTACCTTGTGCGCTCCTTTCCCTTCGGCCTCCCACTGCGTGAGTGTCTTATCCGGCGATGCAATAACCGGATTAACTTTCGTGATCGTTGATTCGCGATCCGCCCAATGGTCAAACTCTGGCACATACCACTCGTCTTTATGATACAGGCTGATGTGAATAGACGAAACTGCACGTTCGAGGATACCACGCACAACGTTTAGCGGAATCTGTTCATCGTTCGTGACCCGAATGTTACCATCTTCGGAATATTGTATAACATATCCTCCGTTATAAGCGATGATAGGATGATTTCCTATACCCAGCTCTTCCTGTAAGTGACGCATTGCCGCCGGCATCCGGGAAGACGCGAGTACAACAAGCGTACCTCCGGGCAGCCTCCTGAATGCATTAATGGTACGCGCCGACAGCTGGCGATTGTGATCTAGCAAAGTACCATCGATGTCGGTACAGACTACTTTATACATCTTCATCAAAACAGTTGGCGTGCGATTCGGTATATCGGATCAGACTTACCCATGGAATAGTAATGGAGCGTTGGTACGCCGTGTGCCATAAGTTCGCGCGATTGCTGAACACACCATTCGATACCGATCTCTTTTACAGCGGCGTTGTCGCGGCATTTCTCTACTTCATCAGCGAGTTCTTCCGGAATATCAATATGAAAAGCTGTCGGCAGGATGCTCACCTGGCTTTTCGTCGTGATCGGCTTGATTCCGGGAATGATCGGAACGGTGATGCCGATTTCACGGCACTTGTCCACGAAATCAAAGAACACTTTATTGTTGAAGAACATCTGCGTGACAATGTACTCTGCTCCCAGGTCCACCTTCATCTTCAGATACTTAAGGTCAGTCTTGAGATTAGGTGCGGCAAAGTGCTTTTCAGGATACCCGGCAACACCGATACAGAAGTTGGTCGGCGTTGTGTTCTGAAGATCTTCATCAAGATACTTACCCTGATTCATATCCACGACTTGCTGTAGGAGCTCCGATGCATATTTGTGTCCATCCGGCTCCGGAACAAATCGGCCTTCGTTTTTGATACCATCACCCTGCAACAAGAGGACGTTGTCTATACCAAGAAAATGAAGGTCAATGAGCGCGTTTTCAGTTTCCTCCCGGTTGAACCCGCCACAAATAATATGGGGAACCGTATCGATCTTATAATGATTCTGAATCGCTGCACAAATACCTACGGTACCGGGACGCTTGCGCGTAGAACGCTTTTCGAGTAAACCACCCTCCTTCTTTTTGTAAACATATTCTTCACGATGGTAAGTAACGTCAATAAAAGGAGGTTTGAACTCCATCAAAGGGTCCATATTGTCAAAAAGGGTTCGAATATTCTCCCCCTTTAACGGCGGAAGTATCTCAATGGTAAAAAGCGTCTTACCCTTTGCATTCCTAATATGATCGATGACTTTCATCAGATGTAACCATTAATACACATTAATATCCCAGGACGGTACCCAACCACTTCTCAACCTCTGCAACGCTTGCGTTCTTCCTTACGGCGTAATCCTCGACCTGATCGCGATTGATCTTACCTAGGCCGAAATAACGCGCGGCGGGATGGGAAAAATAAAATCCACTGACAGCAGCGGCCGGATACATAGCGAAAGATTCTGTTAGCGATATACCGATGCGCGACGGCTCCAACAACCGAAACAACGTCTCCTTCTCCGTGTGATCCGGGCACGCTGGATATCCCGGCGCAGGTCGTATTCCGATATATTTTTCAGCGATAAGCGCCTCATTATCCAGCGACTCCGTTGGTGCATAGCCCCAGAGTTCTTTTCGTACCTTTTCGTGCAACAGTTCCGCAAATGCCTCAGCCAGTCTGTCTGCCAGTGCCTTTGCCATTATTTCAGAATAGTCGTCATGCGACTTGCGATGTTTTTCTATGATCGCCTCAAGACCGATACCACCCGTAACAGCAAATAAACCCATGTAATCAACACCTTTCTTCGGCGCGACAAAATCCGACAGGCAGTAATTTGGCAGATTCTGGGCTTTTTTGTTTTGTTGCCGCAAGAAGTGAAACGTTGTCAGTTCAGTCTGACACGTTTCATCCGAATACAGGACGACGTCATCGCCTTTGCTTGCCGCCGGGTAAAATCCAACGACACCGTTTGCCTGCAGACTCCTATCCTTAACTATCCCGTCCAGCATCCGGTTAGCGTCGTCGAACAGGCGCTTTGCTTCCGTTCCAACAACTTCGTCTTTGAAAATCCCGGGATACCGGCCTGCGAGCATCCAGGTTTGAAAGAAAGGCGTCCAGTCGATATAGTTTCTGATTTCTTCCAACGGATAGCTTACGTAATCGCGGCGGCCGGTGAAAACAGGTTTGGTGAACGAAGCCTCCTCCCAGTTGATAGCGACGTGGTTGGCACGCGCTTCTTCCAGCCGGACGAAACTCTTCGTTTGTTTTTTTCCTTCGTGGTCGGTTCTCAGTTTCTGATAATCGGCCTTCACACGCTGGTGAAATCCCGCGCGGGTCTCATTGTTAATTAACTCACTGGCTACCGGTACCGAACGTGATGCATCCAATACGTGAACCACAGGACCATCGTACACCGGATCGATTTTTACCGCTGTATGAATTTTTGATGTCGTCGCGCCACCAATAAGCAGCGGTGTCGTCATTTTTTCGCGTTGCATTTCCTTCGCAACGTGTACCATTTCGTCGAGCGAAGGTGTGATAAGTCCGCTGAGACCTATGACGTCAACTCCCTCACGCTTTGCCGCCTCAATAATTTTGTCAGACGGCACCATTACGCCAAGATCGACAACGTCATAATTATTACAGGCGAGGACAACTCCAACGATATTTTTCCCAATATCATGAACGTCGCCTTTTACAGTCGCGAGGAGGATACGTGGTTGCTTTTCGCTTGCAGCCTCCTCCCCACCTTCCGCCTTGCGCGCGTCTCGTTCCTGGATCAGATAAGGTTCGAGATAAGCCACGGACTTCTTCATCACGCGCGCGCTCTTTACCACCTGAGGCAGAAACATTTTGCCTGCGCCAAAAAGGTCACCAACGACATTCATACCGGCCATCAACGGACCTTCAATAACATGTAGTGGACGACCGTATTTCTGCCGCGCCTCTTCTGTATCCTGATCGATGTAATCTATAATACCCTTGACCAACGCATGGGTAAGGCGTTCTTCCACGGTTCCTTTTCGCCAGGCATCATCCTGCTCTTTCTTTTTGACTGAACCTTTAAAGTTTTCAGCAAACTCAAGCAGTCGCTCAGTTGCATCGTCTCGTCGGTTCAGAAGCACGTCTTCGACCTTTTCCAGCAATTCCTTGTCCACCTCGTCATACACCTCAAGCATAGTCGGGTTAACAATACCCATATCCATACCGTGTTGTATCGCATGATAAAGGAATGCCGAATGCATTGCTTCCCTCACCTTTTGATTTCCGCGAAAGCTGAACGATACGTTACTCACACCGCCACTGACGTGAGCATGTGGCAGGTTTTCCCGAATCCACTTTGCGGCTCTGAAGAAATCAAGGGCGTAATTTCTATGCTCTTCAATACCGGTAGCAACCGGGAAAATATTCGGATCGAAAATGATATCCTGAGGCTGAAACTCTACGACATTCACAAGAATATCGTACGCGCGTTTACAGATTGATATCCGCCGTTCATACGTATCGGCCTGACCTTGTTCATCAAATGCCATCACGACAACGGCAGCCCCATACTTCTTCACAAGCCGTGCCTGCCGGATAAACTCCTCCTCACCACCTTTAAGGCTTATCGAGTTAACAATTCCCTTTCCCTGAAGACATTTCAGGCCGGCCTCAATGACTTCCCATTTCGAGGAGTCGATCATCACTGGAACGCGAGCGATTTCAGGTTCTGAGGCCATGAGGTTCAGAAATCTCACCATTGCAGCTTTTGAATCAAGCATTCCCTCGTCCATGTTGACATCAATGACTTGCGCACCACCGCGAACCTGATCCAATGCGACTTCAAGCGCTTCTTCAAACTTATCTTCCTTGATCAGCTTGAGAAACCTCGCGGATCCGGTAACGTTCGTACGTTCTCCGATGTTGACAAAATTCGATTGGGAAGAAATAGTTACGGCCTCAAGACCACTTAACTGTAAATTTCTACTCATGAGCTACGGCTACCTCCCTCGGTTTATATTTTTTCGCGAGCGCCGCTATGAGCCTGATATGATCAGGAGTCGTTCCACAGCAACCTCCAATAATATTGATTAGTCCTTCTTTGAGATACTCTTCTACAAGCGCTGCCATTTCTTCCGGTGTCTGGTCGTACTGCCCGAACTCATTGGGAAGACCTGCATTCGGATAGGCGCTGACAAAAAACGGAGCCTGCTCATTCAGCACCTGCAGATAAGGACGAAGCATGTCCGCACCAAGGGCACAATTCAAACCTATGCTTAGTAACGGCACATGGCTCACAGAAACCAGGAATGCTTCAGTTGTCTGACCTGAAAGAGTCCGGCCACTCGCGTCGGTGATGGTACCGCTGACCATTATCGGCCAGGTCTTACCTCTTTCCTCAAAGAGTTCCTGGATAGCGAACAAGGCCGCCTTCGTATTCAAAGTATCGGTGATGGTTTCAAGAAGCAATATGTCTGCACCTCCGTCAAGCAGGGCTCCTGCCTGTAGTTTGAAGGCTGCAGCAAGTTCGTCGAAGGTTATTGCACGAAACCCTGGGTTATTCACGTCAGGCGACAGCGATGCAACCTTGTTGGTCGGGCCCATGGCACCTGCAACGAACCGGGGTTTAGCTGGGTCTTTTGAGGTGAATTCATCTGCAACTTTCCTTGCGATTTTTGCAGACTCAAAATTAAGGTCATAGACTGCTTCTTCAAGGCGATAGTCTGCCTGAGCGATAGTCGTAGCACTGAACGTATTCGTTTCGAGTATGTCCGCACCAGCCAGCAGGTATGCACGATGAATTTCTTCGATGATGTCGGGTCTTGTTATTGACAAGAGATCATTATTTCCTTTCAGCGATTGAGTATGTCCTTTGAAACGCTCGCCGCGAAAATCGTTTTCGTCGAGCGTGTAGCGCTGAATCATCGTACCCATAGCACCGTCAAGTACGAGAATGCGTTCTCTTAAAATTTCGTGAATTTCCATTGCTCCTCCGTTGTTTGATTTCCTTATCCAGAAGAGCCCTTACAGTGGTGGGTTGCCTATCTTATTCCGCTGCGCGGATGGGATTTAGCACAACATCCCGTAGTACGGGATAGGATGCTAAGACGTCGTCGGGCCCAGTCCCTCGGTCTTTCTGGATAAGCGCAGCAAAGAAAAACAATTAGCCGCAAAGAAAAAAATTTACGCTCATAGATTACACCACCACTGGCGCGGGTTATTCAACACCTCAAGCGTTTGCACGGCATCTGTACGCCATATCACAAACGACAAATCGCTCACCTTTCGTCTCGACCTTACACCGTACAAGGCCAAATTAGCGACCAAATCTTCAATAAAAGAGTTATTACTTGTATGTTTGATGCGGAAACGCCATCGATTTTGAAATTTGCTGCCATCGACATAGGTTCCAATGCGATTCGCTTTCAGGTCTCAACAGTTCTGCCAACTCAGGAGCTAAGACCTTTGTTCAAGAAACTTGAATACATCCGCTTCCCTTTACGGCTTGGCCACGACGTCTTTTCGACAGGTCGCATCAGCGAAAAGAGCAAGGAACGATTTAAAAAATTGATGACGGCCTACAAGCTTTTGCTTGAGTTGTATGAAATCGATGACTACATGTTTTGCGCGACCTCCGCGATGCGCGAGTCGGAAAACGGACCCGCCCTTGCCAAAGAGGTCCAGGATGAACTTGGCATCACGATAAACATCATCGACGGCCACCGCGAGGCGGAGATGATTAACAAAGCAATCAGTTCATTTCTTACCGACCAGACATATATCCACATCGACGTGGGCGGCGGCAGCACTGAGTTGAACATATATGTTCGTGGGAAGAAAATTCGAACCCGTTCATTCAAAATCGGATCCGTACGTGTCCTGGAGCATCACGATTCACCTATGATGTGGCAGGATATGGAGCATTGGATAAAAGAGAATGTCAAGAAAGAGTATGGCAGAATTACAGCCGTAGGTACCGGGGGTAACATCAGCAAGATATTCGAGCTCGCGCGACGAAAGCCAGGCACAACCCTGTCGTTGCAAAAGATACTGGAGCTCCGGGAGATGGTATCATCGTACTCAATCGAAGAACGTATTTACAAACTCCAAATGAACCCGGACCGTGCCGATGTTATTATCCCCGCCACGGACATTTACACTAAAGTGATGGAGTGGAGTCATGCGAATCGGATTCTTGTTCCTGAAGTCGGACTTAAAGATGGTATTATGCTCGAACTCTACGAAAAGTCGATGCTTCAAAAGAAGATCGAATTTCCTATCGCCTGAGTTTCTTTTTGATGGTACTCTTCCCTTTCCTGCTTTCCTTAATATCTACATCAATAGTATAGGCGACGCTTAGCGATACCGTTTTCATGTTTGTCTTCATGGTGTCCTGCATACTACCTGGCCCCCATAGAAAACGCTCCATGAAAGCGCTGTTCTCTTTGCCCAGAAAAGTGTGACCTGAAGAAAAGCGCAATTCGGTTGTGATAAATCTGTTGTTCCTGAGAGGTGCCTTGATCCCCGCACCGAAGTTCAGCGAGAAGAGCCAACGATTTACTTCCTGAAGGGTGAGCAGGTACCCACCGGCGACATCCGGATCCGGATTTTCGGTGAACGCGACATCATATTTATATTTTGGTCCGTCAGTAACAGCAATGGAGCCATGCGAATGCATCCAGTAACTGATTTCTGGTCCGATGCCAACGAATCCCCTGGCAGGGGTATCCTTTCTCAGCATAAAATCAAAATTCCTTCTGAGTACCATCCCCATATCCACGGTCCGCATAGTCAGGTTGTTGCGCCACTCCGGGTTATCATTGAACGTAATAATTCGGCCACTCTGGGAAAGTCCGCCCTCCAGCATGAGGTCATAGTTCTCTTTTAATGGAAACCCTATTAAGAGAGAGGCGCCGAATCCAGGCTTCATGCGACTACTGAATGTATCTTTCGCTTCTTTGTCCCCAAAACCTGCCCACGTAAGAGAACCCTCTGCCTTTACACCCAAAGTAAACTTTTGTCCACTAGCAGTTCCAACAGATCCGACGACGAATAGCAATGCCAGAAGTCGAATCGATTTTAAGTATGCAAGGTTGAGTCGTCGAATCATGTAGGTTAACCTATGAATTGATCCTAAAATTATTGTAAATTAAACGCTATTTTTGAACAAACTTTGTCGCAATAATACGAATAATAGTTGTTGCGTATTTTTTGACAACGCGTAGCCTTAACCTGACGAATGAAGCGTGAACATTTTTTATGGTTGATCCTGCTACTTTCCCTTCACGTTAGTGCCCAGGATCAGACCAATTTTACGCAATTCTACCTCAATCCGTACCTGATCAATCCATCGTTTACGGGAATTGACGGGAAGGCAAGCCTTATTGTCACATACCGAAGACAATGGACAACAATCAAGGACGGACCTCAGATAGCCAACGCAACCTTTCACTCACCCATCAGTAAGCGTGTAAGCCTCGGCCTGTCGGCTACCAATGACAAGAAAGGGCTACTTGACAACTCTGGACTCATGCTAACCTTCGGGTATAACATTCCGTTGGCACCACAGTCATCTATCAGGTTCGGTATCTCCGGGGGCATCTCGACAAACTCGGTCGACCTTGAAAAGCTCCTTGCACTGGAGGACCCGGCCGTCGGCAATCTTCTGGATAACAATATGTCCGTTCTCGGTAACGCGGGCCTCTCATTCCACCTGAATACCTTTCACGCGGGGATATCTCTGCCGGTGATCTTTGAGCCTTCGTTTTTCAGTTACGATGCTTTTTCAATCACCGAAATCAAGCCTTTTCAATCCATAATCTTTCACTTTAGTAACCGGTTCTACTTCAATAACGACAAAAACATCTTCGAACCTTACTTGATTTATCGAATGGCTTCAAACCTGCCTCAGCAATATGAAGTTGCCGGCATCCTGCATTTGAACCACGTACTGTGGGTCGGAGGATCATTGAAGCAGGATTACGGGATATCAGCACTTGGTGGCATCAAACTAAACAACACATTGGCCATCGGAGCGAGTTACGGATTAAAGACTACTGGTGATAACGAACTCAACAGTCCCACCTACGAGATAACACTCGGCATGCTACTCGGAAAGCAGCGCAAGAAGGACGTTCCGTATTACAGTTTTGTTGACACTGAAAAAGCTAAGATCAAGAAAGGAACCGGTAAGTCAGCAAGTGAATTGATTGCAGAAAAACGCAGACAGGACGAAATAAACCGAAAGAAACAGCAGGAAGAACTTGCCCGGAAGAAACAGGAAGAGGAAGCAGCGAAGAGGAAGGCCGACGAAGAGGCACGTAAGCAACAACAGGAGCAGGCGCGTCAGGAAGCCCTCGCGCGGGAGAACGCAGCGCGTCAGCAAACAGAAGCACAACGCGCGGCGCAGGATCGCGCAGCGCAGGAGCGTGCAGAACAGGAACGTCTGCAACGTGAAGCAGAAGAGCGAAGACAACGCGAGGCACTTGCTAACCAGCAACGGGAAGAAGCAATTCGCAGACAACGGGAGGAAGAAGATCGCCGTCGTGCTGAACTCGCACGGCAGGAAGAAGAGCGTCGCCGCCAACAGACACAACCGCAGCAACAAACGCAAACTGTCGTAACGCAGACACGACCAGAACCTGAACCCGTGAAACAAGAACCCACATATTCTTCAACAATTCGCGAGGATAGTATCGTGATTAAACACAAACCGCGTTTCGGTCACATCGATTCATCGCTTGAAATTCTGACGATTGAAATTACTGAGCACAACGAAGAAGATGAACTGGAAAGATTAGCGCGTCTCAAACTGCATGCTGCAGATCCCGACGAGCATCATGAAGGTGATAACCATCCCAATGCGGAACGCCACGAATTTGTGAAGCGCGGAAGTCACCGCCAGGAACTCGCGGTGTCTGATTATGTCGTAGCAGGTGTATTCTCACAGGAAGCTAACGCGAAACGTTTTGCCGATGGTCTGAAAAAACTTGGATTCAAAGCTGAATACGGTCACTTATCTGAAAAGGCAGTCTGGTACGTTTACCTTCATCAATCGAATGATATAAACGCCGCAAGAGCGGAACGCGACAAGTATAGAAAAATGAAAGTGTTCCGTGATGCGTGGTTACTTACTGTTCATCATTGATGAAGAAAAGATGAAGATGAAGAAACAATGAAGAGACATGAAAGCTGAAAAACTTTTACCGATGTTTCTTATGCTGACGAGTTATATATTGCACGGACAA
>JAEZDW010000162.1 GCA_023417955.1 Bacteroidota bacterium | reverse complement strand
TCGCACAGGATACCATCCGGCTGACACTTGTTCAGGCTGATAGTCTTTTGATCAGCCGCAATCTCGACTTGATTGCGTCGCGATATGAAATTGATATGGCAGCTGCAGCCAGAATTAAGGCGAAGCTGTTTACAAACCCGGAGCTTTCGACAGAGTGGAATCTATACAATCCTTCAAAGCCGAATTGGTTCGACGTGGGTAGATCAGGGCAGAAGATCATCGCGTTGGAAAAGGTTTTCCAATTGGCGGGTCAACGCCGCACTTCAATCCGACTTGCCGGCGAAGTCAAACGCATGACGGAGTATGATTACGAAGCGCTTGCCCGGGAACTCCGGTACGAACTACACGTAACGTTCAGCCGGTATTACTATCTGAACAGTGCTGTGAGCAATATCGATTCTCAACTCAGGCTGTTGAAGGATCTTATTCAAGTGTACACTGAGCAATACCAAAAAGGCAATATATCACTGCAGGAACTGACGCGATTAAACACGACGTACTTCAACATCAACAAACAGGTAAAGGAGGTCCAACAAGAGCAGATACGCCTTCAGGAAACATTAAAGATTTTACTGTCGGAGGAACGTTATGTCATACCGGAAGCGCCGTCGCTTTCGGCGTACACAGCGCCCGATCTGAAACTAGAAGAACTTGTTGCGTATGCGTTGGCAGAAAGGCCAGAAGTCAAAACTGCCTTGAGTCAGCAACAACAGAATCGTCTTAGGTATGAGTTGGCAAGAAAGGAAGCGATGCCAGACTTAACGGCTGGCATCCTTTTCGATCAATCCGGGAGCTATGTAAATAATTACACTGGGTTTACATTGGGTATGCGCCTGCCTGTTTTCAATCGGAATCAGGGCCATATCGAAATCGCACGGCTTGGCATCGAACAGGGCGAAAAACTCCAACGCGCAACAGAACAGCGAATCAGGAATGAAGTAGAGTCTGCATGGCAATCGTTAAATCTACTGCTGAATCAATACAATGAAGTCGGAGGCGACCATGAGGAGCAGCTTAATCTGTTGAGTGAAGGACTTGTTACCAACTACAGCAAGGGCAACATTTCGCTCCTGGAATTTACCGACCTGTTTGAAGCATACAATACCAACATCATCCAGTACAGTCAACTAAAAGCAGATTTAATTCAATCTTATGAAGAGCTTAATTATGCAGTGGGAAGAGATATCAATAATTAAATACGCTTTTCTTGTTGCCCTGATGGTGGCCGCGTGCAGCGAACACGCGCCACCTGATGAGCCGGATCAAAAAAAGTTTGTGTTGAGTGAAACGATGCGGAGTTCAATCGGCCTCGATACCGCCGTTGCCTCAAAGGTACAGGGAGTGCTTAACCTTAACGGGAAGATTGTTGCAGACGAAAACCGCCTCGTGGAAATCTTTCCGATTGTAGGCGGAAACGTGATTTCGGTTGACGTCGAACTTGGCGATTACGTAAGAAAGAATCAAATACTGGGCGTGATCCGAAGCGGTGAAGTCGCTGAGTACGAGCGACAGCTTAAGGATGCGCAATCAGACGTGCTGGTTGCACAAAAGAATCTGGCCGTAAAGAAGGATCTGCTCGCTTCCAAGCTTATCTCTGAACGCGAAATGGCGGAAGCAAATAAGGAACTTGATAAAGCCGAAGCGGCACTCAAACGAATAGAAGAAACTTTTGACATTTATGGGTTCCATGCGAATTCCGAGTATCGCCTGAAGTCACCCATCAGCGGGTTCGTTATCAGCAAGAAAATTAACCGTGACATGACGCTTCCTTCGGGACATGACGAGAGTGTCTTTGTTGTTGCTGAACTAAACGAAGTATGGGCAATTGCAAACGTCTACGAAAGCGACATTTCGAAAGTCCGGGAGGCGATGGATGTCGAAATTTCAACATTGAGTTACCCCGGGGAAAAGATTCAGGGAAAGATTGACAAGATCTACAACGTTCTCGATCCTGAGACGAAGACGATGAAAGTTCGTGTAAAAATTCATAACCACGACTTCAAGTTGAAGCCCGAAATGATTGCGACAACCCGTGTACTTTTTAATGAATCACAAGTTCTTCCGTCAGTCCCTGCATCTGCAATCATCTTCGACAGGAGTCGCGAGTTTGTAATGGTCTTCAGAGATCGCTACAATATCGAAACACGTGAAGTCGAGGTATATAAGACTACCGAGGAACGCGCGTGGATTTCGTCTGGTATTACTCCTGGCGAAATCGTCATCAGCAAAAATCAACTGTTCATTTACGACGCCCTCAACGACTAAACCGGAGCCCGTCGCCTCAAGTCTACCTTTTTCGTATGAACAATTTTATCAAAAGCCTAATAGCGTTTTCTCTTAAGAATAAGTTTTTCACTTTTTTTTGGGTGGCTCTGCTTATCGTATCCGGTATTGTAAGCTACAGGAACACGCCGATTGAGGCGTTCCCGGATGTGACGAACACGCAGATCATCATCGTTACGCAGTGGCAGGGAAGGAGTGCGCAGGAAATTGAAAGGTTTGTTTCGATTCCTATAGAGGTCGCAATGAATTCCGTCCAACGGAAGACGAACGTCCGATCGATTTCAATGTTTGGGCTTTCGGTTATCAAAATCATTTTTGATGATGACGTTGAGGACTTCTTCGCAAGACAGCAGGTCAACAATCAGTTGGTCAACGTTGACTTGCCTGATGGTGTCGATCCGGAAGTTCAGCCGCCTTATGGTCCGACCGGTGAAATATTTCGTTACGTACTTGACTCAAAGACAAAGGACACGCGGGAGTTGCTGTCTATTCAGAACTGGGTGATCGATCGCCGGCTGCGAGCCGTCCCCGGTGTTGCTGACGTCGTCGCGTTTGGCGGAAGGGAAAAGATTTACGAAATCCAGGTTAACCCTGCGATGCTCAACAGATACGACATCACGCCGCTGGATGTATTTGAAGCAGTAAGTAAGAGCAATATCAACGTTGGAGGTGATGTGATTGAAAAGAACGGACAGGCTTATGTTGTGCGCGGGATGGGCCTGCTCACGTCAATAGAGGATATTGAGAACATCATCATTGACGAAAGTGACGGTGTCCCTGTGCTTGTGCGGAACGTGGCTACAGTCATCGTGTCCGACTTACCGCGCGTCGGACAGGTTGGACTTGATGATAACGACGATGTTGTTGAGGGTATCGTAGTGATGCGCAAAGGCGAAAATCCGAGTGAGGTGCTCGCACGCGTCAAAGAAAAGATTCAGGAACTTAATGATCGTGTACTGCCCGGCGATGTGAAAATGAAAACTTTCTACGACCGCGATGTGCTGATGACATACACGACCAACACCGTGATGCACAATCTGGTGGAGGGAATAATCTTCGTAACTGCCATTGTGTTGTTGTTTATGGCCGATTGGAGAACGACGCTGATCGTCTCCATTATCATCCCGCTTTCATTGTTGTTTGCCTTCTTCTGTCTGCGCATGCAAGGCATGAGTGCAAACCTGTTGTCACTAGGCGCTATTGACTTTGGTATTATCATCGACGGGGCTGTTGTAATGGTTGAAGGATTATTCGTTGCCCTGGACCAGACTGCGAAAAAGTTTGGAATGGAACGCTTCAATCGTATATCGAAGCTTGGACTGATAAAGAATACAGCAACGCAAACTGGCAAGGCAGTATTCTTTTCGAAACTCATCATAATAACGGCATTGCTTCCAATTTTCTCGTTCGAGAAAGTTGAAGGGAAAATGTTCTCACCACTGGCTTATACTCTTGGATTTGCCCTGCTGGGTGCCCTCATTTTTACATTGACGCTGGTCCCCGTTCTATGCTCGGTTCTACTGAAGAAAAATGTGAAGGAAAAACACACCTTTGTCGTTTCGTTTTTTGAGCGTATTGTGTCGAAGGGATTTGATTGGACATTTGCTCACAAAAAAGTGACCTTCTGGATGACCGTGCTTCTGGTCGGAGTGACGCTCTTTTCTTTCCGTTGGATGGGAACGGAATTTCTCCCTCAACTCAATGAGGGCGCTCTTTGGGTCGAGGCGAAAATGCCCATGAGTATGTCATTATCGGAAACCGTTAAGACGGTGCGGACGCTGCGTGAGGAGCTGATGGAGTTCAAGGAGGTGAATGGCGTGCTTTCGCAGACTGGACGATCCAATGACGGTACAGATCCGAGTGGCTTTTATTATGTGCAGATGCAGGTCAATCTGAAGCCGAAGGACGAATGGGAGCGTAAGATATCGATGGATGGACTCATCGAAGAAATGGACGAAAAGTTGAAGCAATATCAGGGAATAAATTACAACTATTCACAACCGATTATTGATAACGTTGCTGAAGCTGTGGCGGGTATGAATGCGAATAACGCTGTCAAAATATTCGGGCCTGATTTGGCTGTTTTGGATGACATCGCCAGCAAAGTGCTTGAGGCGATCAGCCCGGTAGATGGAATTAAAGATGCCGGCATCCTGCGAAACGTGGGTCAGCCTGAAATTCAGATTCGTCTTCACGACCATAAGATGGCATTGTACGGGGTGACAACTGCGGACGCGCAGGCAGTTATCGAAATGGCTATTGGTGGCAAGACGGCTTCTGTGATGTATGAGGGTGAACGAAAATTTGATATCCGTCTACGGTTCCCATATCAGTATCGGAAATCGGAAAAGGAAATCGAAGAAATCCTCGCTCCATCATTACGGGGAAATAAGGTGCCATTGAAGGAGATAGCCACAATTACGTCAATCACCGGACCGGCTTTCATTTATCGCGATAATAATAACCGTTTCATTGGTGTCAAATTCACGGTCCGCGAGCGCGATCTCGGAAGCACTATCCGGGAGGCACAGGAGAGCGTAAGAAAGAATGTCGATATACCCCAGGGCTATACGCTGCAATGGACAGGTGAGTTTGAAAATCAGGTGCGCGCCACAAAACGTTTGTCGGAAGTTGTGCCCTTAAGTATCATCGCGATATTTGTGTTGTTGTTTATTATGTTCGGAAACGCAAAAGACGCAGGGCTTGTGTTGGTTACAGTTCCTTTCGCAATCATCGGGGGTATCGTTGCACTTCACGTGACCGGAATAAATTTCGGAATTTCGGCTGGCGTTGGATTTATTGCATTGTTCGGAATTTGTGTGCAGAATGGTGTTATTTTGATCACCGAATTCAACAACAATCTGCACAAGCGACTTTCGCTTGCGCAGGCGATTCGGGAAGGTATAAAGGCACGGACGCGTCCTGTCGTGATGACTGCATTGATGGCGTCTATTGGATTGCTACCGGCGGCGATGTCAACGGGAATTGGATCCGAAAGTCAAAAGCCACTCGCCGTCGTTATTATTGGTGGACTGATCACTGCAACGGTGCTCATACTCCTCGTCTTTCCGATCATTTATGCATTTTTTAATAGGAGAAAGGGTGAATGTTGAGCAATGGCTGGTTATTGCTTGCAATTTGTAACTATGCCGGGAGCTGAAACCGGGGCGTCCGTCACAACGGCGGGAATTTGACTGCCGGCAACAAATATGTGACTAACCCCTCACGGGGAGATGCTAAAAATCATTTAATCCGCGAAATATTCAGTCTGCGGTCACGGTTTTTTCCCAAATGTTTCCGGAATCAAGAGTAAATTTTGGCCTTTACCTGGTTAAATTGTCTGTGGCAATTCTATGAAAATACTGGTTGTAGAAGATGAAAAGGACCTGCGTGACGTGATCGTAAAATCACTCGAAAAAGAACTGTTCGTGGTTGAAACGGCAGAGGATTTCGAGTCTGCGTCTGACAAGATTAATGACTACGACTACGATTGCATTCTGCTCGACATTATGCTGCCCGGCGGGAGCGGTTTATCTCTTTTGGAGGAGCTTAAAGCGATGAAGAAAAACGAGAGTGTAATCATCATTTCAGCGAAAGATTCTATTGACGACAAAGTCAGAGGCCTCAATCTTGGTGCAGATGATTATCTCGCAAAACCATTCCATCTTGCTGAACTGACGGCTCGGGTTAAGTCGGTTGTGCGAAGAAAGCGATTGGATGGACAGCTTGTTGTCGAAATCAAAAATATCCGTATGAATCTTGATGAACGGACTGTTACTGTGAATGGCAGGCAACTTGCGCTCAACAGAAAAGAGTTTGATATCCTGTCGTATTTTGCGGCAAACAAAAACAGGCTGATCAACAAAAATGCGTTGGCGGAGCAGATCTGGGGGGACAACATTGATCAGGCCGATGATTTTGATTTTATCTATTCACAGATCAAAAACCTGAGAAAAAAACTGAAGGACTCCGGTGCGCAAGCCGAGATCAACGCTGTTTACGGACTGGGTTATAAATTCGTTGAGGCTTGAGGCTGCTTAATCATACACTTTCGTATCTGGCGATCACTTTCTTCGTGGTGATTGGCGTTTGGGCTGCATTCCTGTATTTCAATCTGCTTGATGAAATTTACGATAGCATTGACGACGGGCTTGAGAACTCCAAGATACTGATCATCCAGAAAGCACAGACTGATAGCACAATCCTTCACAAAACAAGTTTTTTCGAGAGCAATTACGCGATTCACGAAATCCCGGCAGATCATGCATTGACACTTCGGGATACTTATACAGACTCAACGCTATACAGAGTGAACGAAAAGGACTATGAGCCCGTGCGAATTTTGAAAACTGCGTTCACTGTTCCGGATGGAAAATATTACGAACTGCATGTGGTGTCATCCATGGTGGAAGAAGACGACCTGATTGAGGATCTGTCCTATTCTATATTGTGGCTATATATTATTCTGTTGGTGAGCACACTCGTGATCAACAACGTGGTGCTGAAGAAAATCTGGAAACCCTTTTACCAGATTCTCGAACGATTAAAAAACTTCAGCTTCGAGTCTGCCGTGGATGAAACACCGGTTCAGACAAAAGTCACTGAATTTCAAATGTTGGACGAATCAGTAAATTCACTTCTTCGCCGCACGATTGAGACATTTAATAGTCAAAAACAATTTATCGAAAATGCGTCGCACGAGATGCAGACTCCTTTAGCCATCAGTCTGAACAAGCTGGAGTTGCTTGCGGAAAAGGAATCAATGTCGGATGCGGAAGCTCATGATATTGGCTCTATTGTTCAGACTTTGCAGCGACTCACACGCCTCAACAAAGCATTGTTGCTTCTTTCCAAAATAGAAAACAGGCAGTTCGGGGAGACATCATTCGTGAATATGAATGAGGTCACTGATCGCGTTGTGTCTGAACTTTCTGACCTGGCAGAATACAAATCCGTGCAGATTGAAAAACATTACAGTGATATACTCACCCTGCAAATGAATCCGCACCTGGCGTCAATCATGGTGTCGAATTTGGTAAAGAACGCCATTGTACATAATGTCGAGGGTGGGTCAGTTTCATTGACGATAGATTCGTCTTCTCTTTCGGTGGCCAATACGGGAATGTCAGAGGCGCTGGATTCGTCGCAGATATTCAGGCGTTTTTATAAAGGAACGGATTCCTCGAGCTCAACAGGTTTGGGACTCGCGCTTGTCAAATCTATTGCGGATTCGAACTCGCTTGCCGTTGAATACAGCTTCAATGGGACACATGTTTTCAGGATTCTGAAAAAATAGATTGTTTTCAGCAAACAAGATTGTATCGGTATAGAATCGGCCGGTCGATTGTAGCTGTCGGTAATGAAGCAGCATGGTTTTTAGCGCAGGCTTTGATAGTTATAACGACCGACTTTCTCATTCCCTAAATTTTGATAATTCTCAACGAAGGAATCAGTCGACATAATTTATTCCAGAATATTTTCAGAATCCCGGAGTACCTTGAGGAAAATGTCTAACTAAAATATTGGAGATATGAAAAAATTAATTTTTGCAATTTGCCTTGCGGGAGCGTCAACAGTTGCAGTCGCACAAGATATTCGTCAGTCCGAAGTGCCATCAGTTGTTTTGAATGCATTTCAGTCGAAGTTCTCAAATGCCGCTGACGTTGAGTGGGAGATGAAAGGTGACCTTTACAAAGTGGAATTCGAAATCGGAAAATTCGATCATTACCTCTGGATCGATAAAAATGGCAAAGTAGTAAAACACAAGGAGGAGCTTTCTAAATCTGATCTTCCTCCTGCCATTAATGACAAGATAAAGACGGAGTACAAGGACTATCGCGTGGACGATGTTTATAAGATTGAAAGCGATGGAAAGGTGACTTACGAAGTGGAGCTCGATGGGAATCGCGGGGACCGTGAAATAACGTTCGCGCCTGATGGCACTGTGCAGCCGTGAGTGTGACGTATGGTGCCGATGGTGACCGTCGTATCGCGGCTCGTAAATGGCGGGCAAAACCTTTCTAAGGAATCAGTCGTTTGTTCTGATTCCGGGATTATATGAAAGATCAGATCATACGAATAATAGAATACGACCATTGGGCGAATGCGAAGGTGATTGCATCCATGTCGCAGGTGAAAGACCCGCCGGATCGCGCGCTTGAATTGTTGTCTCATATCCTGGCAGTCTCATCAATCTGGTTACGGCGTGCCAGACAGGAAGCTGAAGTCACGAAGCGTTTTGACCGCTACACATTGGAAGAATGTGCAAATCGCAATGATGCACTTTTATCCGATTGGACTCAATTCACGAGGGGTTTGCCTGACTTAAACGCCATCATGAAATTCCAGCTCCTTGGAAGGAGTTCTCAGATGAAAGTTGTCGATTGTGTCCATCACGTGGGCATGCATGGGACTTACCACCGTGGGCAGATAGTTGCATTGTTGAAAGACCACCTCAATGACCTTCCGGCAACTGACTTTGTGCTTTTGCCTTGGAGAATCCGCGTTTGTAAACTACCTGGAGTACCGAAGCTAATTCTTGATCATGATCTCCGAAAGAGAAACGTGGCCGTCTTTAACAACTGTTTCCTTGTAATTGTTTTTATCAACCGTTATAGGGGGGAGTAGTTCGGCATAAACTTCGACGTCACCAAAGCGAACTTTCTTCTTGTTGGCAATTTCACTCTTTTTGGCGAGTGCTATGGCGAGTTCGGCCGCGCGTATCGCCAGCGGTTTGATTGGTTTGTAGACCGTCATGCTTTGATTACCCTGAACGATGTTCTTTACACCAGTGAGATCCGCATCCTGACCCGTAACAACAACTTTACCTACGGCGCTTTTTGGAAGAGCCATTATTGCTCCGTTGGCAAGGGCATCGTTCGCGGCAACCACCGCATCCGGCGTCGCCTTTATGCCGGGTAACTCTTCTGTGAGTTTCATCATCGCCAGTAATTCACTCCAGTCTGAGACGGTATAGTCACCCAGTATTTTGACCTTACCACTTTTGACTGATGCATCGAGTGCTTTGAGCTGTCCCTGGCGAAAGAGGATGGCGTTGTAATCGCTCTCGGGGCCATTCAGCAGAATATATTGCCCCGAAGGGACCTTGCTCAACGCGTATTGCGCCTGCAGTTGCCCCACCTTTTCGTTATCGAACGAGATGTAGTATGAGATGTCGTTTGTGAGAATCAGCCTGTCGTATGAAATCACGGGAATATTTGCCTTTTTGGCTTCGGTCACAATTTCGATGGCACGCTTTGTGTCGACGGGTATGATGATTATTGCATCGACTTTTTGCTCGATGAGCTTTTTTCCAAGACGAACTTGTTCGTCGGCATCGCCATAAGGTACTTCAACGATGCACTCGCCTCCTGCTGCTTTGATTGTATTGACGAGAAATTTCTGATCGATATACCAACGGTCGGAGACGTAGCTGTCCATTAGTAGTCCGATTTTCTGTGCCGCGCAATGATAAATGCCAATATGCAGCATCACTGCAAAAAATACGAGTAGCCGTTTCATGTTAGAGTGATTTAGAGGTAAGAACAAGCTACGAAAGGCATTGAAAAAAAACCGGATAAATAAGGGTCATAACCTACGTACCCGGTTATCGTTGCGGTGCTTTTCAGGGCATGGCTAATCGCATCTTAGGAGCCTCAGGGGCCTAATTCATCAGTTCTTCATGAATTGCACACCCTCAAAATGACGAGAAACATACCTCACAGGAGAGGCTACAGGCAAAAAGTTTCGTAAGAAATGCCTGCTGTTCCCGCCAAAGATGTCTCTATCAAACATGAGCACCCTAAGGCCTTCAAGTGGCGCAGCCTCGTCTTGATCTGGTTATTCTCAAGGAAGATGCCTCCAGTCCCTTGGCCAGGAACCAAAAGAAGAGGCTGCCCCTTTTGAGGCAGCCTCTCACTTCCTACTTTCGGGGTACGAAGATCTCTTTGAGCTGATCCACAATCAGGTTGCCACCTGACAACGAGATGCTGTTGATCTTGTCTGCAATCTTCTCAACGTACTCCATTTCTTTGAGTTTGAACAACATCGTGTTCTCCTCCATCAATTTGGCGGTGTTCAATAAGCTTCTGGTGGAAGCAGTTTCTTCACGCCTCATGATCACGTTGGATTCCGCTTTCTTTTGCGCAATCAATACCTGATTCATGATCTCCTTCACTTCGCCAGGCAGGATGATATCCCTCACACCACAGTCCCTGATCTCTACACCCAGTTTAGATGCCTTGTCTTTCAGGGAAGTCAGAACATAGGTTGAGATGGACTCTTTTTTCTCCAGCAACTCATCCAAAGAAAGCGTACCCACAAATTCCCTCAGTGCCAACTGCATCAGGATGTACAATTGTTTTTCGTAATCCTTGTTTTCAATCAAGGCCTTGATAATATCAACGACCTTGTATTGCGTGAAAAAGTTGACTCTCAATGCAGCTTTGTCTTTCGTCAGGATTTCCTGCCCGGAGATTTCCAGCTGTAGTTGTCTCAAGTCGGTTTTTAACACGGATATGACAACTGAGTTCTTCCAGAAGTAGTACACACCAGTTTCCAGAACCCTCGAGAATTTTCCGTCAATCAACAGAATTCCTTTCTCGAAAGCCTCAACGGTGTACACTCTCACATACGGCAAAACCTCTTTGCGCATGATCGTGTTTGCATCGACGTTCTCGGTGATCTCGATCTTGCTCAGGTCTGCTTTGATAAAGGCATAGTCAGTCACACCTTTCCAGTATGCGTATCTTCCCGGGCCGAGCACGTTCCGGAAGTTTCCGTTTTCGTATTGCAGGACGATTTCGTTATCACCCACTTCGACAACGGTCAACATATTCGCCAGTACCTCATCCCTTAACAGGATATTCAGGTCGACGAAAGGATGGAACGGCTTTGTGAGGTCGTATTGAAATACTTTCTCCCCCGGGAGGAACCAGTAAGCTCCTTCCGTTACTACGCGTTTGTAGTTTCCGTTTCTGAAAACCAATCCAACTTTGCCGGTGTTAACTCTAACCCTTTTCATTGCTATAAACATTAATTAATAAAAGTCATTTTAAAGAAAGCTATTCGCGGCGCATCGCCACCTGTGAACGGGAACGCAATTTAGAATTGTGACATCTGTTTGGTTTTCTTCACCGTGCCGTCATTCTTCAGGAGCAACCTCGTGAGAGAACGCCGGATCTAAGTGCAGAAAAGCAGACCGACTTGCTATTCGGAATCCTTACGCCTGCAGGTTTGCAGATGACTGGTTCGTATCCGTTAGTCCCGAAGGTGATAACATGATCCAACCTGACACGCCACGAACAACTTTCATGGTAAACCTTTTTAGAAGGGTTCAGCTTCGTCAAACATGGATTAACAGTCCATTGCTCTACCAATTGAGCTACTCTACCAAAGGGTATAGGCGGGGCTCGAACCCGCAACACAGGAGCTTGTTGCTCTAACCAAACTGAGCTATCCCGCGAGCGGGAGAAGGATTCGAACCTTCGACTTCCAAGCAGTGGAAAACAACATCGGGCCAGCAGCATGTTAATACCGAAAGCAGCATAACACTATGGCGCCATACAGAAACGCTCATCAGGGCATGTGCCTCCTGTTTTTTCCGCGCTTTCTCCGGACATCGTCACGGAGAAAGATTTTTGTTCCGATACATCTTATCAGGAACGTGTGGCCTTACCGGGATTCGAACCCGGATTCCTTTTCAGGCAGCATGGCTCCAAATGCGCTTTCCTACTAAACTTCTCCGAGAGGTTTTTCGGTATCCCGATAGCAATCGGGGCAAACTCTATCCGTTATAGCCGCGTATCAGTAACGGAATCATCCATGCACACTGCGGAACATCAATACTTTACCGCAGGCTTTTCCTTTTAAGCTATAAGACCATCGTGAACCTCCCTTGCACTTTAAGGGGAGGTTCGGAGCAGTCGGTATCACTTGCGTGCAAATGATGATTCAAAGGTGAGTTGCTACTGCGCAGTCTTTTTGCGCAGTTGGAAATTTTTCGTTTTTTTATCAAATATTTTTCACCTCATGGTGACCACGCACACATGCCCGTAAACCGAAACGCCCTCATCCGCTACCGCACCATCGATAACTGCCTCCGCAACAGGCAGAGGCGATGGACGTTGGAAGATATTATTGATGCATGTTCCGAAGCACTCTACGAATATGAAGGTATTGACAAAGGTGTAAGCCGAAGATCTGTACAGATGGATATTCAGATGATGCGCAGCGATAAACTCGGATACAATGCGCCCATCATTGTTATCGACAAGAGGTATTACACCTACGAAGATCCCGATTACTCTATTACGAATATCCCGTTAACGGATCAGGACCTCGGCAAACTCACGGAGGTTGTGGAAATTCTCCGGCAGTTCAAAGGCTTCAGTCATTTCCAGGAACTCAGCGGCATGGTGCAGCGTCTTGAGAACAAAATTTACGCGGCTAAAACAAATCAGGAGCCGATTATTGATTTCGAAAAAAATGACAATCTGAAAGGTCTCGAGCACATCGATACACTGTACCAGATGATTCAGCAGAAGTGCGCAGTGACGTTGTGTTACCAGTCGTTCCGGGCGCGCGCGGCAAGTACCTTTGATTTTCATCCGCATTACTTAAAGGAATACCGCAACCGTTGGTTCGTACTCGGTGTCAAAAAGAAGAATACGCCGGTTCTTACGCTGGCATTGGATCGCATCATCAGCATTGAACCGTGTAACGCGAAGTTTGTGCCCAGGCAGAACTTCAATATCAGGGATTATCTTAACGATGTTATTGGTGTCACCGTCGCCTTGAATGCGCCCGCGGTGAAGGTGCTCCTGCTCGCGGACCCGGAAACTGCTCCATATATATTAACGAAGCCGCTGCACCACTCGCAGGAGGTTGTCGAAAAATCAAAGGAAGGTGTACTAATATCATTGAATGTGCAGTTGAACTTCGAGCTCGAACGCGAGATTCTTGGATTCGGTGACCACATCAAAGTTGTTGCCCCCGAGCGATTAAAGCGTCGGATAAAAGACATCTTCCGAAACGCACTTGATCAGTACCTATAGTAACGATTGAGCTTCTTATTATGACCTTCCTTTCAAATCCGTCCCCATTCCCCGGGACTGGAAATGAAACTCCAAAAAAGAGACAATACAGACCACAGAACAAATTATTACAATTCTTATTTTTTCGGACAACGATAACTTCTCGCTTCAAGCCGCACGTTGGATTTTCTGGCCTGGAGGGCCCTTGACCGCATTCCAACACGAAGGTCCAAACATCCAAAAACTATGGCTATCACATCTCATTCCTTTGGTCATACCAGTTGCATTGTCCACTCTTCCTCCACTCTCCCTCCACTCTCCCTCCACTCTTCCTCCCTTAAACCTTCGCTGGTACCTCTGAAAAATCAGGTAATAGCCTTTGGTTGCTGGGTGTTTAGGCTTAAATCAATGAGACATTGAACTTTGTCGCAATTAGGCTTTCCCGGGGTTAATTACGACAGCGATTTCCTGTCCATTCTTCGGTGCCTACGCGTTGTGTAAGCGATATTATCTCGTTAAAATCTCGTTATAAATTCGCTGTAATCTCAATCCAATTCCAATCTGACGGGTCCATAATTGGATGTAGATTGCTATTACATTGGGATTTCAACAGCTTTATAACGAGACTATAATACTTAAACATCGCTTACACAGCGCTCAAGCATCCCTTATCCTTACCAATTCAGGAAAAAAGGCAGCGTCTAAATAACTGGGTAAAGTGACGATTGAACTCTGGTGATCTGCCGTTGGAAAATTCCACCTTCGGTGTTTTGAAAAAAAATTCCTCATCAAATCAGTGATCGTTCCCTAAAGGAAGAAACAAAAATTTTGCGTCACGTTGGAGCACATCAGAAAAGTTGCTTTATCTTTGCAACACATTAACAAGAAAATGAAACCAGGTACTACATATATGATTCAAAGTTCACATTCCGGCGAATGCTTTAATGCGGAGCTTGATCGTTGTTCATACCCGGGAGGAAGTATGTATCTATAAGAAATTAGATCCATTATAAATAGAAGCCCCGGTATGAAAGCCCGGGGCTTCTTGCGTTTATAAGGAATTTGAAAAACTCAACACCCGAATGTTCCGCGGTGGCGAATCGTTATTTCCTTTGTGGAAAGAGGATTGCGGCAGGTTCAACTCCTGCGGGGTGGGTCATTTTATAAAGTGATTTGAAAATCTCTTCGAACAATCAGAACAGTGAATATGAAATTCATTCAACACAACGTAAATGGATTGTCTGTTGCAGAACTTGCTGCGCAAGGTGTTGTGCTGCATACTACACAGGAGTTTCTGCAAATGATGATGGATTCTTCAGCCGATGCAGTGATCATTCATCAACATAACGTCGACGAACGCTTCTTTGATCTTCGAAGCGGCATTGCCGGAGACATGCTGCAGAAAGTTGTGAACTACAGACTCCGTCTCGCAATTGTTGGCGACTTCTCCAAAGTCGAAAGTAAAAGTTTGAAAGCGTTCATTTCGGAAAGCAACAGGTCGAACACAATCATTTTCGTAACCTCTGTTGAGGCAGCGTTGGTAACATTTGGGAAATAGGATAAACAAAGGAATCCATTGACCGGGCTGACGGCTATACGGTTGAGACGGTGCATCAATTAACGCGTGAATTCGCTAACTTGTGTGCCTCAACATTAGCCGGAACTGTTCAACGCCATGGACGAAAAGGAAACTTTGGTTGAAAAACTAAGAGAAACCGTCGACGTCAATATCGACAATGATCAGTTTGGTGTTGAAGAACTCGCGCGAAACGTGGCGATGAGCCGTTCGCAACTTCATCGAAAACTTATTTCGGCTACAGGGAAATCCATCAGTCAGTTTATTCGCGAACATCGCCTTGAACGTGCGATGGAACTGCTTAAGGAAGGCAACCTTACCGCAGCTGAAGTTTCCGAAAGAGTAGGCTTCGGGAGCGCGACCTACTTCAGCAAATGTTTCAACGACTATTATGGTTTTCCTCCCGGCGAAGTAAAGAACCGGATCAATCAGTTATCGACAACAGAATCAGCCACCCTTTCACAAGACAACACAGCAGCATCAAAAGTTTCGAAGTTCCGTCTCCTCGCCATTGCTGCAATTATCGTAATGGCATTCTCTGCGGCGTTGTATTACATCGGGTTTCGTGGCGCCGATGCCGTTAACTCCGACAAATCAATTGCAATCCTGCCATTTCGAAACATTGGCGCGGACCCTGACAATGAATACTTCAGCGAAGGCGTGATCGAAGCAATTCGCACCAACCTGTCTCAAGTGAAAGACCTTCGGGTTTTGTCCCGGACTTCAGTCGAAAAGTATCGCAACGGAAACAAATCTGCACGGGAAATCGGCGAGGAGCTGGGCGTGTCTGCTTTGCTTGAGGGAAGCGTACAACGTAGCGATAATCAAATACGAATCGATGTGCGTCTTGTTTCCGCGTCGACGCAGGAGTTGTTGTGGGGACAAGCGTTTGATCGCGAACTTAAAGATGTGTTTGCCATTCAGACAGAAATAGCGCAGCAGGTAGCCGCTGAGTTAAATGCAACGCTATCGGCAGAAGAAAAAACACGACTGTCCAAATCCGATACGGACAACCCGAAAGCGTATGATCTTTACCTCAAAGGCGTTTACGAATACCGGACCTACACCAACAAAGGAACGCATCGCGCCATTGAGTTATTTGAAGAAGCAATACGACTCGATCCGGATTATGCGCGTGCGTACGCATTCCTTGCAAACAGCTACATCGGACTCGCAAGCATCTTCGGTGCCGAACTTGGCGCTATAGAAGCGCTGGAAAAAGGAAAGCCGCTTATCGACAAGGCGCTCACACTAGATCCGACCCTCGACGAAGCACGGATGCTGCTTGGGTTTTACAAACTGTACCATGACTGGGATTTTGCCGGATCCGAAGTTGCATACAAGGAAGCGGTGAAAGCAGATCACCCCGACGCGATCGCTTTATATACAGACTTCCTGAATTTCATGCAGCGCCACGACGAAGCTTTGACGTGGGCCGAAAGGTTGCACACAAACGATCCGTACTACCCGAACAGCAGAATGGTGTATTCCTACGTTTTCAATAAGCGCTTTGACGAGGCACTGGCGTTTTCAGAGGCACGGCTCAAGGTGTTCAACAACTACAGCACCCTCGACGCACATGGATTTCTGCTTCTGAATATGGGTCGATATAATGAAGCCATCGACTATTTCAAAAAAGCTATTAATGTGGAGGGCATTCGGTATCCGCGAATGCTGGGCTGGATGGGAGCTGCATATGCCAGGTCTGGCGATACTGCGACTGCGAACGAACTTATCACAGAACTAAAGACGCGCCTTTCAAAAAATGATCCGGCTTCCATCGCGTTTTTCATTTCCGTCGTTTATGCGGGGCTCGGTGACAAGGACAACGCGTTCATGTGGCTGGAAACTGCGACCGACAGTCACGATATGGAAATGCCCTGGCTTATGACCGAACCACAATTTGAAATTCTGAGAGATAATCCGCGATTTGAGAAGCTGAAAAACCGTGTTGGATTCTGATTGGTGCGCGCTTTTTTGGCGGCGCAACATAAGTTCAACACCCTGCCCGGGCTTTAAGAAAAAGTTTAGAGCATTTGCAACGAGGCTTCAACCCGCGTTTTTGATCGTGCCGTCATATTCGCGATCAAAAACGCTATGAAAAAAACGATCTTCTTTGCGTATGGCGTGATCGCCTACCTCATTTTCTTCGGCACCTTTTGTTACGCCGTTGGATTCGTAAGCTCCCTCTTCGTGCCCAAGCACATAGACAGCGTCCCTGAAACGCCACCAGGCTATGCGTTACTGATTGACGCCGCATTGCTGTCATTATTCGCTATCCAGCACAGCGTTATGGCAAGGCCTGCTTTCAAAAGATGGTGGACGCGGATTATTCCGGAACCTGTCGAACGAAGCACCTACGTCCTGCTGGCAAGCCTGTGCCTGATTCTCTTGTTTTGGTACTGGCAACCGCTTGGCGGAACAATCTGGAATGTGGAATCGCCTGGCGCAGCGTTATTCCTGAAGGCATTATGTCTGCTCGGATTTTTGATTGTACTGATCAGTACATTCCTGATTAATCACTTCGACCTGTTTGGGTTGCGTCAGGTCTGGTTTTATGCAACAGGCAAAAAATATGAACCCCTTCCGTTCCGCACACCGCTGTTCTATACCTACGTTCGTCATCCCATTTACCTCGGTTTCATGATCGCATTCTGGGCTACACCGACGATGACAGTAGCGCATCTCTTCTTCGCTGTGATGACTACCATTTACATGCTGGTGGCGATTCAGTTTGAAGAGAACGACCTGGTCAAAGTTTATGGCGACAAGTACCGCGAGTACCGGAAGTCAGCATCGATGCTGCTGCCATTCTCCAAAGGTTATCGGGAGAAACAAACGTCCCGGGAGCCGGTTGCAGAGTAGATCAGTTATGACGGGACATCTATTCTGTTGCTGATCGCAATTTGCCCACCCGTTCTTGTGTTGAGTCAGTATTCGTTTTTGACAGGCTGACCGACGGACGGGTGGCGTTGCCATCGGCATGTTACGAGTGGATAACGCCTTTTTCTGACTGGCATAAACTTACAGCTCGTGGGCAAGTGCAGTCAATGAAGATTGGTCCCCCCGACACATTTTTGAGAGCGGTGCCGGGTTGTTAACTGATACAAGGCGGCTTTTCGACGGTTCACAAAAATTTTATCAGCGCCCTTCTTCCGTCTTCGATCTCAACTCAACCTTGGTGTCGAATCGGTTAAGCAGATTCGATAATTCTTCACGAAGTAAATCAAAACTCGATGCCTTTTGCATGTAGTGGTCGGCACCAAGTTTCATCACCAGGTGTTGTTGGGCAGGGTCACTGCAGGTAGTATGCATGATGGTCGGAATGTCGCGTGTACTTGTATTTCCTTTTATTCGTTTCAGACATTCGATGCCATTCATTTTGGGCATATTGTAATCGAGAAAGATCAAATCAGGAAGTACAACACTTTGTTCAAGTAACTCCAGGGCTTCGGCACCATCGGCCGCGAAAAGGATAGCAATACGGGGATCGCATTCGGCAACGGCCTCACGGAAGATTTCACGATCATCCTGATCGTCATCTATCAATAACAAAATGTTAATCAATTCAGATAATTTGATAAGCTTAATCTAAAGCTATTGGCTTAGAGCGCGGGCGCATGAAACGAGGGGCAAGAAAAAGAGCGGTTACCGGCTAGTTTGAGGCAATTCGTGCAAGCGTTGGCAAGGTAGCTTAAATTAGGGTGGTATCCTAATTATGCACCAATCGGCCTTTGCCTGGCAGAAAAGCACGTTTACCTATTGATCAAATCATTTGACTCCGTGCAATTTTGTCTTATTTTGACCGTGCAACGTAAGCAGCCCCGCTTGTTATCGTAAACTGTGAAGACACAGGCAGACATAATTGTAGAGCAGTCATCTATCGACGGTCTGACCGACTCTGAGGTGCTGACATCACGCGCGCGCAATGGCAGGAATGAAATCGTCGCGCAAAACAATCATTTAATAACCATCGTACTCGATCTCCTGAAGGAGCCGATGCTTATACTCCTTGTGGTTGCCGCTGTCATTTATTTTCTCACCGGAAATACTGGTGACAGCATTTTTATGATTTCGGCGTTGTGCGTCGTTACAGGGATCTCGCTCTTCCAGGAATCAAGAAGCCGGAAAGCACTCGACAAACTTCGCGCACTTACGCAGCCACACAGTCGCGTTATTCGCAATGGAAAGATTTCGACGGTCCTCAAGGAAGAAATCGTGTTGGGTGACTACATGATTGTCGAGGAGGGGGCTTCCATTCCTGCAGACGGTAAAATCGTACAATCCAATGACTTTGCTGTCAATGAATCCATCTTAACCGGTGAATCGCTTCCGGTTTCAAAAGATAATACTTCGAACAACCTCGTGCTCCAGGGAAGCACAGTCGTCAGCGGTCTCGCTATCTGTGAAGTCACTGCGATCGGGTCAGCAACAACTCTTGGAAAGATTGGAAAGACGATTGAAGAAACGGTGAAAGGAGCGACGCCGCTTCAACAGCAAATCGGCAGCTTCGTTAAAAAGATGGCCCTGGCGGGAATCGTTGTTTTTCTGATTGTATGGTTGATTAACTTTCTCGGATCCAACGATCTCCTCGACAGTTTGCTGAAGGCGTTGACTTTGGCAATGAGTATTCTTCCCGAAGAGATTCCGGTCGCATTCACGACGTTCATGGCGCTTGGAGCGTGGCGCCTTATGAAACTGGGCATTGTCGTTAAGAACACATCAACGGTAGAAACACTGGGAAGTGCTTCGATTATCTGCCTTGACAAAACCGGAACGATAACCGAGAACAGGATGCAACTCACGAAAGTTTTCTCGCTGTCCTCGGGATTAATACATGACGTTGACAGCAGCGAACAAAATGAAATAAACCCTGTTCTTTCCGCAGCCATGTGGGCCAGCGAGCCGATTCCTTTCGATCCTATGGAGTTGGCGTTGCACGAGGCGTATCAGCGCATTTCACCTTCCGATGCAAGGAAGGAATTCAAAATGGTTCACGAGTATCCACTGGGAGGGAGACCGCCAATGATGACGCACGTTTTCGTGAATGAACGTGGCGAAAGAATTATCGCAGCCAAGGGCGCTCCGGAAGCCATGATCAATGTTGCGCAGTTGAGCGATCGCGAAAGAGACACGGTCTTAGATGCGATGAATGAGCTGGCTCGCGCCGGCTACAGAGTGCTGGGTGTGGGCGTTAGCGCATTCGAGGGGCAAATATTTCCACCAGAACAACAACAGCTGCCATTTTCATTTCTAGGCCTGGTTGCATTTTATGATCCGCCGAAATCAAACATTAAAGATGTATTCAGTTCCTTTTATAAAGCCGGTATTAAAATCAAACTGATCACCGGTGACAACGCCGCTACAACCTCTACCATAGCCCGGCAGGTAAATTTCGATGGCTATGAGAAAACCTTGAGCGGTGAAGAACTTATGTTGTTATCAGCCGAAGATTTGAAAAAGGAAGTTACAGAATACAACATCTTCACGCGCATGTTTCCAGAGGCCAAACTGAGAATCGTGAATGCCCTGAAGGCGAATGGGCACATCGTTGCCATGACGGGTGATGGCGTGAATGACGGGCCGGCGCTGAAAGCAGCTCACATCAGCATCGCTATGGGTAAGAAAGGTTCAGAGATTGCAAAAGAGGTGTCGTCAATTGTGTTGTCGGATGACAACCTGGCCAGAATGATCGACGCTATTGCGATGGGACGCAAGATCTATGACAACCTGAAGAAAGCAATACAGTACATCATTTCAATTCACATACCCATCATTCTGACTGTATTCATCCCGTTGGTTCTCGGATGGGCTTACCCCGCTATTTTTACACCGGTGCACGTTATCTTTCTGGAATTGATTATGGGACCGACCTGCTCGATTATTTACGAGAACGAGCCGATGGAAAAGAACACGATGATAAAAACGCCACGACCTTTTTCTACGACATTCTTTAGTCTGCGTGAATTAAGCGTAAGCATTGTGCAGGGGCTTGCAATAGCCGCGGGTGTACTGCTTGTCTATCAATATGCCTATCACGAGTACGGCAGTGAGTCTGTTACCCGCACGATGGTCTTTATTACGCTCATCGCGGCAAACATTTCGCTGACACTTGTAAACCGTTCATTTTATTATTCGATCGCGACTACGATACGTTATAAGAATAATCTGGTGCCGTTGATCATACTCGTCACGATGTTGTTGACAGTCATTTCAGTCGTGATCAGGCCGGTGGCGGCGTTCTTTCAGTTCACAACACTTTCATTTAGTCAGGCGCTAATCGCTACTACGACAGGATGTGCTTTTGTTCTTTGGTTTGAATTTGTGAAGGTGTACCAGCGATCACGCAGGGAATCGACGGCTGATACTGTATAGTAGCGCATTGGAGAGTAATGTTGCATGGTAAATTGAGTGTCAGTATGTCAAATCCTGCTCATTACGGCGCTGACGAGTGCATCGCATCGGCTGTTCCCAAATTCAAAAACTTCGCCTCCGGCGGTGAGTTCAAAAAGGCTTTCCTGTAACAGCCGTTTTGCACGATGTAATCGCACCTTGATATTGCTTTCAGATATGTCGAGCGCGTCCTGAATCTGCGTGTTCGTGAGGCCTTTAACTTCCTTGAGCATATAAATGATACGATACTTCTCCGGAAGCTTGTCAATTGCCCTTTCCAGAAGTTGCTTCGCTTCCTTCCTTATAATCGCTCTCTCGGGATTCATCCTGTCTGCAATTTGAGTTAAAGATGACGCGTGTGTCTGGTCATCGTGCATGAATACGCGTTTTGATCTGTTGATCTGCTTCAAACCCAAAAGGGCCTCGTTGATAGAGATTCGTATCAGCCATGTTGAAAATGATGAATTGCCTTGAAATTGATATAGCCTGTCAAATGCTTTCAGGTAACTGTTCTGCATGACGTCTTCAACCTCAGTCTGATCTTTCAAATAACTGCGCACGATTCGGTAGACGGTCTGATTGTAGCGGCGCATCAGAATTTCAAACAGTTCTTTTTCACCAGCGACGACCCGTCTTACAATTTCTTCATCAGTGATTTGCTTCGATTTGTAGTCAGCCTGGAGTACTGCCATGATTGTTATTGGTTTTGTCATTCGGATTCAGATGTGAGCCGTCGCAGTACGGCACCTTTCTGGTTCGCTTGCATACACACAACCAGACGGTCCTGCGGGTGTATACGGAGAACACCTTTGGTTGAATTGTCGTTCCCGCATGTGAATTGTCGCAGAATGGCTGATTTCTGGACAGCCCGCATTGACACCAAAGGTACGTTCTGCCAGGTTCAAGGGTGAGCTGGATCGGACTGATTGCTTCTTTCATGCCTCGTTAGATTATCAAGGCCCCAAAGGGTTACAAAAAGAGTACACGATTTTTTGAGAAAAATGTGTAACGAATCTGAGGCATGAAAATCAAATCAATAAACAAATATCAAAGTCATGATTACACATGCTAATGCAAGCGACCTCGTCAAGGACAGGTTTCAGCGTGTTTACAAATTGCTCAAGCTTACCTTCGGCGTAATTCCGATCGCAGCAGGTGCAGATAAGTTTCTCAATGTGCTTGTTGATTGGTCAAAGTATCTTAACCCGGACCTGGCTGCTATCCTTCCGTTCAGCGCCGCAACATTTATGATGATTGTTGGCGTGATTGAAATTGCAGCCGGCATTGTTGTTCTCCTTAAAACTGAACTTGGCGCTTATATCGTATCGGCCTGGTTACTGTGCATCGCGACCACGCTGATCTTGTCCGGTTCGTACCTCGACGTTGCGGTCCGCGACATCGCAATGGCGATTGCAGCATTTGCTCTTGCGAGGTTGGCCACGATACGCAACTCCTATTGACCAGCGGACACGGAGTGAATGACCCGTATGAACGTGCAATTCAAATATTGTGAATAATGAATGAAGGTGTGAGCGGCATTTTTCTCTTCGGGTCGTTCTTTCTAATCTACGGACTGGAATACCTTTTTCCTCTAACGAGTGGTAAGCGCGATCATTTCTGGACGAATGTTGGGTGTGCTTTGTTGGTCTTTGCGTTAAACATTGCATCAACATCGGCAACGCTGACAGTTGCGGAGTGGGTGGCAGCGAACAGGATTGGATTGCTGCATTTCATTAAAATGCCTTTCTGGTTGGCTATAATCATATCAATTGTGTTTCTCGATCTGTGGGCCGGATATCTGCCGCACCTTCTTATGCACAGGGTTGTGTTTCTCTGGCACTTTCACAGTATCCATCACTCTGATGATCATGTCGACGTGACGACGACCTTCAGGAAACACCCAGTTGAAAGCATGGTTGGTATTCTCTTCAACCTGATTGGTATGATTATTCTCGGTCTTTCGGCGTGGATGTTATTGATCTATCTGACTTTGTCAACGCTGCATGCCCAGATCGGTCATGCCAATATTTCAATAAGTTCCAGGTGGGATCGGATCCTGCAGCGTGTGTTAGTAACACCCAACATGCATAAAGTGCATCATGCTGTTTCAGAAAAAGAGTCCGACTCGAACTTTAGTAACATTTTTTCATTTTGGGATCGGGTATTTCGCACGTACCGCAGAAAGAAAAGGTATTCCGGAATCCGCTATGGACTGGATTATATCCCCATCGGTTTGGTAAAGACTTTCTGGCATCTTTTAAAGCTGCCCCTGACCAGCGCCAGGTTACTCAGAGCAAGAAAATCAAAGCTTCGGCAGCATCCATAAATCCCGCTTGACGAGGCACCGGACAGCTGGCAGGAGATTTTATCCACAAAAAAGGAGGCAAATTGTTTTGGATTGCCTTTACAATTCTGATCTTACCAATTCTAAAATTCTCTGATACGGATAGAATGGCTGTTCGCTAGTCTCAAAGTTCGGCGATGACGCGGATGAAAAACGATGCAACCATTTTATTGATTGACGATGACGCGGACGACCGCGAGATCTTCCAGCTCGCGCTGTCGGAAGCTGCTCCCACCTATACGTGTGTTACAACGAAAAGCGGCATTGAGGCCCTCGATAGACTAATTGACGGCGATCTCAAACCTGACTGCATTTTTCTTGACCTCAACATGCCGCGCATGAATGGAACGCAATGCCTCGAGGGAATAAAGAAGGAATCACATTTGAGCACAATTCCGGTCGTCATCTATAGCACGAGTTCAGAACGTCGCGATCGCGAAAACACACTGGCGTTGGGTGCATCGGCATTTATTACGAAACCTTCGGACATTAGTGAATTGATAGCAGCGCTCGAAAATATCTTCGCCCATCTGTAAACCCTAATTATGCAAACAGTCACAATGCCTGCGTCTCATGATTTTCTTGTTGGTGGTGGCGAAATGGGAGAACTGGTCAGGGGTACTGACTGGTCGAAGACGCCGGTCGGGCCTGTTGAAACCTGGCCTCAAAGCCTCAGGACGGCAGTGAGTATCATGCTTAATGCCCACTTTCCCATGTACATCGCCTGGGGAAAAGATTTCACGCAGTTTTATAATAATGGTTATCGCCCCATCCTGGGATCGACGAAGCACCCTGCGGCAATGGGCAGGAGTACCCGGTTTACGTTTGCCGAAATCTGGGACATAATCGGGCCGATGTTTGAAGGCGTATTGGAAGGCAAAGCGGTGGGCTTTACCGACTTCATGCTTCCCCTGGATCGCCATGGATTTACGGAAGAATGCTACTTCATCTTTTCGTACAGCCCGATCAAGCAGGAAGACGGAACTACCGGCGGGGTGCTGGTGACGGTAACTGAAACATCAGAGCGCGTCCTCGGCGAACGAAGATTGAAAGCACTGCGCGAATTAGGCGATCGCACGTACCAATCCCGGAGTCTGACCGAAACCGCTGCAACGATTTTGGAAGTCCTCAATGGAAATCGCCTGGACTTGCCGTTCGCACTTCTGTATTCTGTTGATGCTGCCGATGGTAAGTATAAACTTGAAGGCTGCACCGGCATAGACTGCGATCAATCAACAGTCTCCTTTGAAAACATTCTGCAGCTTGCACGATCCAAGCCATTGGTTGCCGTACCACTTGCTGATATGGTGCCGAAAGCAGTATTTGCTGACGGTGCTCCCTGGCCCGAAGATCCACATCAATGCTGCACATGCTTTCTCTCACGTCCCGATCAAAAGAATGCATTCGGCATTCTTGTTCTTGGTATTAGCCCCCGACTGAGGTACGATCACCAATATCAAAACTTCTTCAAGTTATTGTGCGATCAAACCGTTACCGCAATGACAATTGCAAACGCGTTTGAAGAAGAGCGCAAACGAGCTGAGGCACTGGCAGAGATAGACAAGGCAAAGACGGCATTCTTCAGCAACATCAGCCACGAATTTCGAACGCCCCTCACCCTGATGCTGGGACCGCTTGAAGAACTACTCCGGCACGAGGACACCCTGCAACGGGATCACGTCGATAATGCAGAGGCAGCACACCGGAATGCCATGCGCTTACTGCGACTGGTGAATACCCTTCTCGACTTTAGCAAGATTGAATCCGGAAGAATGGATGCGTCATTCCGGCCAGTCAACCTGGCGGTGTTTACGCAGGACATTATAAGCAACTTCAGGTCGATTATCGAAAAAGCGGGACTTACTCTGAATGTAGACTTTGAAGCAATTGCTGATAGCGTATACGTTGACTACAGCATGTGGGAGAAGATTGTATTGAACCTGCTGTCAAATGCATTTAAATACACTTTGGAGGGATCAATAACGGTGTCACTAAAGCAGGAGAATAATCAGGTGATTCTTGCTGTGACTGATACAGGTGTTGGCATTGCAGAGGAAGAAATCCCGCATATGTTTCAGCGCTTTCATCGGATCGCAGGTTCTGCTGGCAGAAGTTATGAGGGTACCGGAATTGGACTGTCTCTGGTTGCAGAACTTGTTAAAATTCACAAGGGGAAGATTGACGTGTCAAGTAAGCTGGGCGCCGGCACGACTTTTCGCATCTCCCTGACTACGGGACATGCTCACCTGCCGGATGACAATGTTATTCACAATCCTGAGAATGTATACTTTTCTGCTGTTGCCGACTCTTTCGTCAAGGAAGCGCAAGCGCTTTCGATTGAGGTATCCGACCGCGATGCCGGGCATGAAAAAGATGAACATGATCAATCCGCAAATGCTGCCACCATTCTCGTCGTCGATGACAACGCCGACATGGTGCAGTACCTTACACGCATTCTTGAGAAAGACTATCAAATAATATCAGCTTCTAATGGCAGGGAGGCGCTTCAGTTGCTTGAGTACGCTCATCCTGATTTGGTTATCAGCGATATCATGATGCCTGTAATGGATGGGGTGCAACTGCTGAAAGCAATTAAGGCGACCCCCGGCACGTCGAATATTCCTGTTATGTTGTTGTCAGCGCGTGCGGGTGAAGAGTCGCGTATTGAGGGCTATGGCCTCGGTGCCGATGACTACCTCGTCAAACCATTTTCTTCGAAGGAGCTGATTGCACGCGTAAACGCACAGATCAAAATTTCGAAAACGCGGTCGCATTTGAATCGCCTGCTGAAACAGGTATTTGAACAAACGCCTGCTGCCATTACGATTATCAAGAAGGAGAATTATTTGGTTGAGTTTGCCAATGAACTCTATCTGCAGTTAGTTGAAAAGGGCCCGGAGTTTATCGGTAAGTCGTTATTTGATTCCCTTCCTCAGCTGAAGACTCAGCAAATCCCGGCACTGCTGGATTCGGTCATGGAAACCGGAGTTCCTTTTGAAGGAAAAGAAGTTGAAGTCCCTCTTTATAGGCAGGGTCGTCGGGTACAGGCGTACTTTAATTTTGTTTACCATCCGCTGCGTGAGCAGGACGGCGTCATCTCAGGTGTGATCGTTGTGTGTTTTGAAGTAACAGAATTGGTGAATGCCAAAAATCGCGCGGAAAAAAGTGAAGTACTGCTCGAGGAAAAAGTAAGGGAACGAACTGCGGAGCTTGAATCAAAGAACGCTCTGTTGCTAAAGGCGAATACGGAGCTGGAACAATTCGCTTATGTCGCAAGTCACGATTTGCAGGAGCCGCTTCGGAAAATCAGGACCTTTGCCTCAATTCTTGAGCGCAATTTCCCGAACAATGAGTTGTCGCGACCGTACTTCGAGAAAATCCACGCGGCTTCGGAAAAGATGGGCCGACTGATTAAAGACGTTTTGAATTACTCGCGACTTTCGGCATACGGCGGAATTACCGAGGCGGTCGATCTCAATCAAACGCTTGCATCGGTATTGGTTGACTTTGAATTGCTGATCGAAGAAAGTAGTGCCACCGTGGTGGCTGACAAACTTCCGGTGATAGAAGGTAATGGCTTGCAATTGCATCAGCTCTTCGGAAACTTACTCAGCAATGCGCTCAAGTTTTCGAAGGGCGAACCACGTGTTGTCATCTCTTCCCGCTATATCGACGCCGATGAGTTAAGGAAGTATCAGCCACATGCTATTGGTCAACGTTACGTCGAAATAACATTTGCTGACAACGGCGTCGGATTCTTACCACAATATGCGGATCAGATATTTGTGATCTTTCAACGCCTGCACGATAAGGAG
>JAEZDW010000115.1 GCA_023417955.1 Bacteroidota bacterium | reverse complement strand
GAGGTACTGTGGCTGCAGGTTCGATGTTCGGCTATAACGCAAAAAACCGTCCCGATTTTGTTGCGCCGGTTTATCCATTTTTTCCGAAGGAAATGATTGGAGAAATCAGGAAGGACGCGCCACCGCTTTTTGTGGTCGCTGCTACTAACGATGGACTCGGACTTGCGCCACATAGCGTGGATCTTTATACAGCCTGGTTGAATGCGAAGAAAGACGCGGAATTGCACATGTACGCGCGCGGCGATCACGGTTTTGGTATGCGCAGGAACAATATCCCCACCGATCTGTGGATAGAGCGGTTTGCAGATTGGCTTGGTGTCCAGGGGCTCATGAAAGCACCCGATCCTGAACTACGCTCGTATGAGTACAGGACATTTGAAACGGCTGAAAATGTCCTTCCTTACCGGATTCTGTTCCCGGAAAACTATGATAAAACCAAAAAGTATCCATTGATTCTGCTGCTTCATGGTGGCGGCGAGCGCGGGACTGATAATGAAAAGCAACTCGTACACGGTGCACGCCTCTTTCTTCAAAAGGACATCAGGCAAAAATATCCCGCAATCGTTGTGGTACCCCAATGTCCGAATGATGCCTATTGGGCTTCGGCTAAAATTGACCGGACAGTTAATCCTTTCAAAATTGATCTTGACTATTTCGGCGATCCACAATGGCCACTGGCGGCTGCCAATGAACTTGTGACGAAGCTGACCGATGAGGAGGCTGTTGATAAGTCGCGAATCTATATTACCGGGCTATCGATGGGTGGCATGGGAACGTTCGAGTCGGTTTACCGGTACCCTGACCGTTATACTGCGGCGCTTCCCATCTGCGGAGGAGGCGATACGGACGCATTTGACAAACGCGTCCGCC
The DNA here is from genome assembly GCA_023417955.1 of Bacteroidota bacterium. Taxonomy (GTDB): domain Bacteria; phylum Bacteroidota; class Bacteroidia; order Cytophagales; family Cyclobacteriaceae; genus Ohtaekwangia. The sequence continues at coordinate 3,699 of JAEZDW010000115.1, read as the reverse complement.
GTATCCCGTTCTGGATTTTCCACGGTGGTGATGACGCCGTTGTTGACGTTCAGCTATCCCGCAACATGGTAAAAAAACTTAAATCAGTTGGAGCCAAAGTGAAATACACCGAATACCCGGGTGTAAATCACAACAGTTGGGATAATGCATTTGCAGAGCCGGCATTTCTGGAATGGATGTTTGCGCAGAAGAAGAAGTAACATCGCAGGTGACAATAAAAAAAACCAGCCGAAGTGGCTGGTTTTTTTATATGAGCGATTACTTATGATTAAGCAACAGCGACTTCCTTCGTTCCGCTTTGAATCTCAACCTTGCGGGAAACGAGATCGAAACGATCCAGATTCATTACCTTGTTCCATGCAGCGATAAAGTCTTTTACGAACTTCTCTTTTGCATCGGCGGTTGCATAGACTTCGGCAACAGCTCTGAGTTCAGAGTTTGAACCGAAGATCAGGTCGACGCGTGTAGCAGTCCATTTAACCTCTCCGGTCTTGCGGTCTCTTCCTTCGAACAGAGTCTGTTCATCGGAGGTTGCACTCCACGTGGTACCGAAGTCGAGCAGATTTACAAAGTAGTCAGTTGTCAGCACTTCAGGTTGTTTTGTGAAGATACCATGACGTGAGCCATCGTAGTTTGCATTAAGTGCGCGCATACCGCCAACGAGCACCGTCATCTCCGGAACTGTGAGTGTAAGCAACTGAGCCTTGTCGATGAGCATCTCTTCAGCTGAAGTCTTGTGACGTGAATCAGCATAGTTGCGGAATCCGTCGGCAGCCGGTTCAAGCACTGCAAATGACTCGACGTCAGTTTGCTCCTGTGAAGCATCCGTTCTCCCCGGTGCGAAAGGAACCGATACCTGGAATCCGGCGGTCTGTGCAGCCTTTTCAACTGCAGCACAACCCGCAAGAACGATAAGGTCTGCAAGTGATATCCTCTTGTCACCTTTCTGTGATTTATTGAATTCCTCCTGAATTGCCTCCAACACGCCGAGTACTTTAGCCAGCTGAGCCGGATTGTTTACTGCCCAATCCTTTTGAGGAGCAAGGCGTATACGCGCACCGTTGGCGCCACCGCGCTTGTCTGAGCCGCGGAAAGTCGATGCCGATGCCCAGGCTGTTGATACCAGTTGCGATACTGTCAATCCAGCTGCAAGGATCTTCGACTTAAGTTCGTTGATATCTGCTTCTTCAACCAATTCATGATTAACCGCAGGGATCGGATCCTGCCATAGCAATTCTTCCTGGGGTACTTCAGGTCCGAGGTAACGTGCGCGCGGACCCATATCACGGTGGGTTAGCTTAAACCACGCCTTGGCAAACGCCTCAGCAAACTGATCAGGGTTTTCCAGGAAGCGACGTGAAATCTTCTCGTATTCCGGATCGAACCGGAGTGAGAGGTCTGTCGTCAGCATAGTAGGAGCGTGGCTCTTTGAAGGATCATGTGCATCAGGAACTGTACCTGCTCCCGCACCGTCTTTCGGCTTCCACTGGAATGCTCCTGCAGGGCTCTTGGTAAGCTCCCATTCAAAGCCAAAGAGGTTCTCGAAGAAGTTGTTACTCCATTTCGTCGGAGTTGTAGTCCATGCACCTTCAAGTCCGCTTGTGATTGTATCACCACCTTTACGAGTACCGTTTGAGTTCTTCCAGCCGAGTCCCATATCTTCTATGCCTGCTGCCGCGGGTTCGGGACCTACATGCTTTTTGGCGTCAGCGGCACCGTGAGTCTTTCCAAAAGAGTGTCCGCCTGCAATCAAGGCAACGGTTTCCTCATCGTTCATGGCCATGCGTCCAAACGTTTCCCGGATGTCACGCGCAGCTGCAATGGGATCAGGCTTACCGTTAGGACCTTCAGGGTTGACATAGATCAATCCCATTTGAACAGCGGCCAGTGGGTTCTCAAGGTCACGATCACCTGAGTAACGCTTATCTTCAAGCCACTTGCCTTCGGATCCCCAATAGATTTCCTCCTGTGGTTGCCATTGATCTTCGCGACCACCACCGAATCCAAATGTCTTGAAGCCCATTGATTCGAGTGCGCAGTTTCCGGTAAGAATCAAAAGGTCTGCCCAGGAGATCTTTCTGCCGTATTTCTGTTTGATCGGCCACAGGAGTAAACGCGCCTTGTCCAGATTGGCGTTGTCAGGCCAGCTATTGAGCGGAGCAAATCGTTGCATACCGGCGCCGGCACCACCGCGTCCATCCGAAATCCGGTAAGTACCCGCACTGTGCCAGGCCATACGGACGAACAAGGGACCGTAGTGTCCATAGTCAGCAGGCCACCAGTCCTGTGACGTGGTCATTAATTCATAAATGTCTTTTTTAACCGCCTGGAGGTCAAGTGTCTGAAATTCCTCAGCATAATTGAAAGATTCATCCATTGGGTTGGACAGTTCAGAGTGCTGGCGGAGAATATCTAATCTCAGCTGGTTAGGCCACCAGTCGCGATTCCGGGTTCCCCCACCTGCGGCCTGCTTTAGCGAGCCACCGTGAAAAGGGCATTGCGCTACGCTGTCATTCACCTTCAGCGCGTTCGTGTTGGAAGCTGCATCATTTGCCATATTGAAGTTGTTAGTGGTTTGTTACAATTTAGTTCGGTTCATTCGGTATCCCTGCGGACGCCTTTTTCCTGAACGCCGTGCAATGTTACCCACATCCTGGATATAAATCAAATCAATATTCTTTATGGTGATATAGTACCTGTCTATATCAGGGGGCACGTTATGATTCTGAAAAAAAAAGTTAAGAACCTTCCAACCATTCAACAATGATTTCCGTTATCACCAGTATTCCAGAAAGTCTTGCGTTCTGCAGACTTGACTGAATTAAACCAAAACGTATGGAACCGAAGAAGACCGTCAGCGCCGACCTGACACGGAAGTCATTTCTTTTTTTCAACATTGGCCTGGTGACATCGTTGTCACTGACCATTGCGGCATTTTCATTTAAGACGAAAGTATCAGATCGACAATCCGACCTGACAAATGCTAACGCGTACGTTGATGAATTGATGGACGTACCGGTAACGGAACAGCGCCCGCCACAACCGAAACTTGAGCAGCCGCAGATCGTCGAAGTCCCTGACGAAAAAATCATCGAAGAAAACATCACCATCGACATGGACATGGAGGCTACCGAATCTGATGTTAGCACCAGCCTCGAGCCCGTAAAGATTGATATAGAGGAAGAGGATCCCAATACGCTGTTTACCATCGTTGAAGAATCCGCTTCACCTGTAGGCGGGATGGATGCGTTCTACGCTTACCTCGCGCGCTCCATAATCTATCCGAACCAGGCGCGGCGCATGCAAATTGAAGGAAAGGTTTTCGTTGAGTTCGTCGTCGAAAAGGACGGCAGGATCACCGGCGTGAGAACCTTAAAGGGAATTGGTGCCGGCTGCGATGAAGAAGCTGTGCGTGTCTTAACAAACGCGCCTAAATGGACCCCTGCCAAACAACGCGGCAGAACCGTCCGCCAGAAAATGGTAATTCCCGTAAACTTCAGAATGAACTAAATTCTATTTGTACTTTTTCTGTGTTAGCTGCGCGTTATGTGAGTTCCTAAGAATGCATACCTCAGGTTGAGCCATACAAAAAAAAGCACTAGCTTAGTTCTATGGCAACAACCCGGCTAAGCGATCAACAGATTCAAGATTACAACAGAGATGGTTTTCTTCTCATAAAAAACTTCTGCACCCCGGAAG